>NZ_JAZKVY010000251.1:0-36265 GCF_036624925.1 Stenotrophomonas sp. A3_2 | reverse complement strand
TAGTGCCGGCCGCTGGCCGGCAAACCCGGATTTCCCGCCAACCGCCGGCCACCCCCGGCGGGGCGGCTGACCGGCCGGGGAAGCCCGCCGGCGGCAAGGTGGGGCCCGCCCCCCGCAACCCCGCGAATGCACACAAGCCGGGCGGGCCTCGGGGGGGGGGGGCCGGGGGCCCCCCCCCCGGCCGGGCCCGCCCCCCCCCCCCCCCCACGACCGGGCGGGGCGGCTGACCGGCCGGTGAAGCCGTCCGTCGGAAAGGTGGCACCCGACCCCGGAAACCCGGATAATGCACAAAAGCCGGACGGGCCTCCCCGTTCGGCTTTTTCCGTGTCTGGGCCTTCCATCGCCGGCTGCTCCCCGTTTGGAGCCGCCCTCCAGGTGCTGGCCAGCCCCGCCACGGTTTACCCGTCCGCGGCCCCGATGGCCGCAACATATGAGGAGCCCGTCATGGGTCAGTCTGTCGTAGTGCTTGGTGCCCAGTGGGGCGATGAAGGCAAGGGCAAGATCGTCGATCTGCTCACTGAGGAAATCGGCGCCGTCGTGCGCTTCCAGGGCGGCCACAATGCAGGCCACACCCTGGTCATCAACGGCAAGAAGACCGTCCTGCACCTGATCCCGTCGGGCATCCTGCGTGACGACGCGCTGTGCCTGATCGGCAATGGCGTGGTGATCTCGCCGGCCGCGCTGCAGAAGGAAATCGCCGAGCTGGAAGGCTCCGGCGTGGAAGTGCGTTCGCGCCTGAAGATCTCCCCGGCCGCGCCGCTGATCATGCCGTACCACATCGCCCTGGACCAGGCGCGCGAGCGCGCTGCCGGTGGCAAGGCAATCGGCACCACCGGCCGTGGCATCGGCCCGGCCTACGAAGACAAGGTGGCGCGCCGCGGCATCCGCATCGCCGACCTGCACTACCCGAAGCAGCTGGAAGAACTGCTGCGCACTGCGCTGGACTACCACAACTTCGTGCTGACCAAGTATCTGAACACCGATGCGGTCGACTTCCAGAAGACCTTCGACGAGGCGTTGGCCTTCGGCGAATACGTGCAGCCGATGAAGTCCGACGTGGCCGGCATCCTGCACGACCTGCGCAAGCAGGGTAAGCGCGTGCTGTTCGAAGGCGCGCAGGGTGCGCTGCTGGACATCGATCACGGCACCTACCCGTACGTCACCAGCTCCAACACCACCGTCGGTGGTGCGCTGGCCGGTTCCGGCGTCGGCGCCGATTCGATCGACTACGTGCTGGGCATTGCCAAGGCGTACGCCACCCGCGTCGGCGGCGGCCCGTTCCCGACCGAACTGGACGACGAAGTCGGCCAGGGCATCCGTGACCGCGGCGCCGAGTACGGCGCTTCGACCGGCCGCCCGCGTCGCTGCGGCTGGATGGACATCGTCGCGCTGAAGCGCGCCGTGGCCATCAACGGCATTAGCGGCCTGTGCATCACCAAGCTGGACGTGCTGGACGGCATGGAAAAGCTGAAGGTCTGCATCGCCTACGAATACAACGGCAAGCGCACCGAGTACGCGCCGCTGGACGCGCAGGGCTGGGAAGAATGCACCCCGGTGTACCTGGAGTTCCCGGGCTGGAGCGAGAACACCCACGGCATCACCCAGTGGGACGACCTGCCGCCGGCCGCACGCGCCTACCTGCGTTCGCTGGAAGAGCTGGCCGGCTGCCCGATCAGCATCGTCTCCACCGGCCCGGACCGCGACCACACCATGGTCCTGCAGGATCCGTTCGCCTGAGGGCGTGACTGGTAGCGCCGGGCCACGCCCGGCGTCGCTGAAAGAAGAAGCCCCGCGAAAGCGGGGCTTCTTCATTACCGTGTGGGCAGGCCAGCGGGGAAGCGACGCGATGACCAGCATGCCAGCGTGAAAGGCGAGACGGTTCTGTTCGTGCTGGTCCCAGGGGCTGCCTTGGCGGTGTTTACCTTCACCTTGCGGCGCTGGCAGCGCCGGCCGTCGAAGCAGGCGGCTTCAGCAACGGGTACGGGTTGATGGATTTGCCCTTCCACCACTGTTTTTCCGGTCCCAGCACGTGAACCTCGAAGTGCAGGTGCGGCGCGTCGGCGCTGGCGTTACCGGTGCTGCCGACGTAGCCGATCACCTCCCCGCGCTTGATCACCTGCTTCTCGGCCAGGCCATCTGCATAGCGCTGCAGGTGCGCGTAGTAGTAGCACCAGCGTCCGCTGGGCTCGAACTGGTAGATCGTCAGGCCACCGCGCTTGCTGTCGAACAGCTTTTCTACCGTGCCGTCGGCCACCGCGAGTACCGGAGTACCCGCATCGGCCATGATGTCGATGGCATCGTGCACGCGGCCCTCGCTGCGTGCATCGGTGAACGTGTCGCGCAGCTGGGACGCCTGGATGCCCTGCACCGGCAGCAGCAGACCGGCTGGCGCATCGGTGGCGTTGGACGGCGGCACGGCCGTGGGAGCCGGGGCGTCCACGCCCGGCGTTGCAGCCGCAGCCACCGCAGGTTGCACTGCGGGCGGGGCAACCGCCACCGGCTCACCTGCATCGCGGTGCAGCCACCAGCCCGCTCCCACGCCCAGCAGCACGCCCAGCACGATCAGCTGCGAAAGGCGCATCGGCTCACTCCTGCATCACCACGGGCACCGAAGTATCCACCGCATCGGCCACGCGCAGCGCATCCCAGTTGGTCATGCGCACGCAGCCATGCGATTCTGTCTTGCCGACGTGGCCGGGTTCGGGTGTGCCATGCAGGCCGTAGTGCGGCTTGGACAGGTCGATCCAGACCCGCCCGACCGGATTGTTCGGGCCCGGCGGCAGCGTCGCCTTCTTTTCGCCCTTGCGCGCATCCCAGAACAGCTTCGGGTTGTAGTGGAACGGCGGGTCGCGATACACGCCGAGAATCTTCCATTCGCCGATCGGCAGCGGATCGTGCTGGCTGCCGGATGAGACAGGCACCTGTGCGATCACTTTGCCCTGCGCATCCAGCAATTGAAGTGTGGAGTCGGACTTGTCGACCACGATCTTCGCCGCCTTCGGCAAGTCCCCCGTTCCGATATTGGGCACCTGGATGCGGCTGCCGGCCTTGGCCAGATCGACGCCGGGATTGAGTGCCTTCAGCAGCTCAGGGGAGGCGTGGAAGCGCTCGCCCAGGCCTTCTTCCACGCTGCTGAAGCCCAGCGACTTCAGCTTGGCCTGTGCGGCGGGCCCTTTCGGTATGGCCTGGAACGGGCCGGCAACATCTTCAGCCGTGAGCGTATAGCTTGCCAGCGGCGTGATCGTATCGGCCTGCAGGGCCTTCCAGGTAGCGTCATCCAGTTCACCCGTTACGCTCAGCCCATGCGCCGCCTGGAAGCCCGACACCGCGCGCCGCTGGTTGCTGCCCACTTCGCCATCGATCTGGCCGGGGGAAAAATTCGCGCGATCCAGCAGCACCTGGGCGTGCAGGACAGAGCGGGGTGCGGTGTCCGGTCCTGCCTTCTCGGCAATGGGGCCAGGCAGGCCAGGCGGCGGCGCCTGCGCGAAGGCAGGTGATGCCAGCAGCGAGAGAGCGAGCAGGGCGGATCGGGGCATGGGTAACGGCATCGGGGACTCCAGCAGGGAACGCCACCACCTTGCCCGCAGACGGCGCCGAGCCACCGTGAAAGGGATCTGATGCCCGCATGAGCAGGCATGTCATTGCGGCCGGTTTGCACCGGCAGGTGCCACTGGGACGGCGACTCACCAAGGTGAACAGTGGCCGACGCCATTGGTGGATGGCGATCAAGATTGCCTGCTGTGCCGCCGATAAGGGCGCATCCCCCCGTTTTGGATACCCCCATGAACTACTTGAGGAACGTCAGGGTTGCCTGGCGTCTTGGGCTGGGCTTTGGCCTGTTGCTGCTGCTGGTTGCCGCCGTGGTGGCCACCGGCGCCACTGCCAGTGTCGTGCAGAAGCGCGCGATGCAGCAGGTGGTCGACGTCAGCGTGGCCAAGGTGCGCCTGTTGTCGCAGATGCTTGATGCCAACAACCAGATGATGGTGGTGCGCCGCGAGATGCTGATCCGCCAGGGTGATCACCGCACCAGCGACGAGAAGCGCATTGCTGATCTCGTCAAGCGCTACGAGGCCAGCTGGAGCGCCTACCAGGCGCTTCCCAGTGACGCCGAAGGCAAGGCCATCGCTGAAGCCATCGCCGCCAAGCGAGCCGTTGCTCGCCCGCTCAACAAGCAGACCAGCGAACTGATGGAGCAGGGCGATTATCCCGGTGCCGTGGCGCTGACCCTGGGCCCGGTGCAGGACGCCGCCAACGGCTGGAACAAGGCGCTGTCCGATGGCGTGGACTTCGAGGAGAAGGAAAGCCGTGAGGCTGCCGCCGAGGCGATCCGCCTGGGCGAGCGCAGCCTGCTGCAGTTGCTGGTGCTGGGCGGCGTTGCGCTGCTTGCTGGCATCGGCGCCTCGGTGATGATCGGCCGCAGCCTGACCGGTCCGCTGGCGTGCGCGGTGAACCTGGCCGAGCGCCTGTCCAAGGGGCAGCTGGACCAGGAGTTCCGCCTCGGTGGCCGCGACGAGCTGACCCAGCTGGGTGAGGCGATGGCCAGCGTGCGCCAGAGTGTGCAGGCGGCGATCGGCGCGCAGTTGCAGATGGCGGAACAGCACGAGGCCGGCGCAATCCGCTATCGCATGGACGCCAGTGCGTTCCCCGGCGATTTCGGCCGCATGGTGCAGGCCACCAACAGCCTGGTCGAATCGCACGTGCAGGTGGAACTGCTGATGGCTGAAGTAATGCAGCGTTACGCCATCGGTGACCTCAGCCGCGACCTGCCGGACTATCCGGGCGAAAAGGGCACGTTGACCCGCACCCTGGCCGCGGTGAAGCAGAGCCTGATGGCGATCAACGCGCAGATCGATGAACTGGCCCGTGCCGCACGCGCCGGCGATTTCAGCATGCGTGGCGATGCCGGGGCCTTCCAGTACCAGTTCAAGACGATGGTCGAGCACCTTAACGGCATGATGGCCAGTTCGCAGGCCAGCATCGCCGATGTTTCCGACGTGCTGCGCGCGATCTCGCATGGCGACCTGACCGCACGCATGGAGGGCGAGTACGAAGGCGTGTTCGCGCGCATGCGCGACGATGCCAACACCACCACCGCGCAGCTGACCGGCATCGTCCGCGGCATCCAGGTGGCTGCCGACAGCATCAACAACGCGGCGCAGGAACTGGCCGCTGGCAACAACGACCTGTCGCGCCGAACCGAGCAGCAGGCGGCCAATCTGGAAGAAGCGGCCGCGTCGATGGAGGAGCTGACCTCCACCGTACGCCAGAACGCCGAACTGGCGCGTCAGGCCGACAGCGAAGCGCACGCTGCCGGCGCCGCCGTGCGCGAGACCGAGCAGGCGATGGCACAGATGGCATCGGTGATGGGCGAGATTGATCAGTCCTCGGCACGCATCTCGGAAATCTCCACGGTGATCGACGGCATCGCGTTCCAGACCAACATCCTGGCGCTGAATGCTGCAGTGGAAGCCGCGCGCGCGGGCGAGCAGGGGCGTGGCTTTGCGGTGGTCGCCAGCGAGGTGCGTACGCTCGCGCAGCGTGCCGGTGTCGCCGCCAAGGAAATCAAGGAGCTGATCGAAGACGCCGCTGCCAAGGTGAAGAGTGGCCTGGCGGTGACCGTTGAATCGGAAGCCGCGATCGCACGCGTGGCCCAGGCCAGCTCGCGCACCACGCAGCTGATGAGCGACATCGCAGCGGCCAGCAAGGAACAGGCCGCCGGCATCGAGCAGGTCAACCAGGTGGTGGTGCAGATGGACCAGGTGACCCAGCAGAACGCTGCGCTGGTGGAAGAAGCCACTGCCGCCAGCCGCGCGCTGGAGGAACAGGCGCATGCACTGACCACGTCGGTGGCGGTGTTCCAGATCGAGCAGGACGGTGCAGCCCGCGCCGTGTTGGCGCGCGCGGCCTGACCGTCACCGCGTCGGCACGGCAAAGTGCCGTGCCGACCGAGAAGCCCTCAGCGCTTGAACAAGCGCTCGTGCATCCAGCCGTCGTTGGTCAGCACGAGCGTCGCTTTGCCATCGATTTCGTCCTTGGCTTGATCCGCTAGGTTACGGTAGCTGGCCTGGACCTCTTTCGATCTGGCCCAGCTGTCCGCATCTTCGACCTTGTAGCGGAAGTTCACCTGAGACAATTTCACGCCCATCATCTCGCTGGGCTCGGTAAAGGTGTCCACCTCTGTCACCCTGAACTTGCCGGTGCAGAACGCTGCTTGACCTGCAATTGTTTCTGCGCCGCCTTCTACGAGGAACTTCTTTCCTTTGGAAGTAAGCGCGTACTCGCCAGCCGGTACGGTCGATGTGCCAAACATCGATTTCATTTCAGATGCTTGGCGGCTCAGCAACCCGGCCTCGACCAAGGCGTTGGCCTGCAGGCGCGCGCGCTCTCCCAAGCTGCCATCGTTGGCCAGTCTGAAGGGGAGTTCCCGCGCGGGCAAAGCAGCGCAGAGTCCGTTCTTGGTATCAAGATATTTCTGAATAGCCTTGCCGAAATTGCCCTTGTTGGCGGTCTGGGAACTGCTGCATGCCGCCAGTACAAGCATCAGCGCGCTGGCCGCCAGAACTCGGTTCACATTCTTCATCTCAACTATCCCTGTCAGTGGGTCAATCAACGTAGCCGCTACCACCGAGCGAAGCTACAGGGTGGTGGATGTCGATGATCTGTCCTTGAGGGAGCCCAGCGAGGAGGCCCTGACGGCGATCAGCAGTGCCAGGTGACTTCCGGATTGCTCTGCACGGGATATAGCCGTTTACGACAAACTGCGCGACATGCACTGCCTTCATCGGTGTGCCTGAGCCACGAGTGTCTCTGGATGGCAGAGCAGGTGAGTCGCGCTGTCACCGATGCCGTACGGCCGTTATCGCTCGGTCTTCACTCCTCCATATGAGAGGACGTAGGCCGGCGCCCGCTGATCACGATGACCCTGGCGTGGCCGCCTTCATGGCGCTGGGCGCGGCGAACTACGTGACGGTGCGCGGGGGGCAGATCCACAACGCTGGCAGCGGCGAAGTGATCCGCCTGCAGTTGAACGGCGACCGCGCGCCTTTGCCGGGCACTGCGCGCCTGCTCGGTTCCAGCAGCGCGTTCCTGTTCGTCTGGTGGCCGCAGCAGCGGCGTGCCGAGGCCATTCCGATCGCGGCGTTGCGCACGCTGCAGGCGGCTGCCGTGCCGGTGCCCTCAGCCGCAGTGACGGCGGGGCCGTCCCGCTGAGGTAAGGTGCGCGGGTCGCTTGGGACCGACCCAGCGAGAGTAGGCGCTGCGCCACACATCCCGCGCCTGCGATGCGGGCGCGGGCTGTTCCCCGTTTTCGGGGACGATCAATCTCTGCTCCGCGTTCGGGCAGCCTTTTTCGCTGCGGTCTTGCGTGTCGCTGCCTTTCGGGCACGGATAGCCGCTGCCTTCTTCGCGGCGGCGCTCCGCGAGGCGGCCGTACTCCCCTTCTTTGCCGCAGCCTTCTTCGCTGTCTTCTTTGCGGCCTTCTTTGTCGCGGTCGTGCGAGCCACCGCCTTCTTTGCCACCGCTTTCTTCGCCGGCGCCTTCTTCGCTGCCGTCTTCCTGGTTGTCGACGTCTTCGCGGTCTTCTTGCGGGTCGCCTTCTTTGTAGTTTTGCGTGCACTGCCGCTACGCTTGCCGCCGCCGTCCTGCTTGTTCACGGTGGCCCAGGCAATGCGCTCGGCGGTGCCTTCACTCGCGCCGCGATCACGTTCGCTTTCCTCGATGTGCTCGGCCTGGCGCTTCTGCTTTTCGGTATATGCGGATTTGTCACCACGGGGCATGACTATTCTCCTGTCGTTGTGGTCAGGCCAGCAGGCGCAGCTTGGGCTCACGCGCCCACTGGCGGGTGGCGGCCGCCGCCAGGAATGCCTTGGCGTCTTCCGCTTCGACGATGCCGGCGTCGTTGCCGACCCGCGCCGCCTTCAGCAGCGCTTGGCCTCCCGCGTCGCTGGCGATGGCCTTCAGGTGTGCCCACGCCTGGCTGACGAACTCCAGCGCGGCGCTCTCTTTCGACAACGCCTTTGATGCCTCTACGCTCAGCACCACGGCCACCGCATCGAACACAGCCGATGGCGTGCCTGCCAGTTGCCCATCCGCCGCCTGCATCGCGCCATCGCTCAGCGTGGCGCCACCGACTTTGGGCGCGACCAGCTTCACGTCTGCACCTGCTTTCCTGGCTGCCTTGCTCAGGCTGGCAATGATGCGGGCGTCGGAGCCTTCGTCGAACAGAATGCCGATGCAGCGACCCTGCAGGGTAGGCTTGTTGCGTCCGATCACACGCACCTCGGGAGCGGGAGGCATGTCCCGCGCCGGGGTGGCGGTGGGTGCCGGGTCGGGCAGGGCGGGCAAGGCCAGACCATCGGCCACGCGCCGCGCCAGTGAGTCATCGATGTTGCGCAGGTGGCTGACGGTACGTACCCGCACCTTCAGCGTTTCCACCTTGGACAACTCGAACACCAGCGCCGATGCCAGGTGCGCCTGCTCCGGCGTTTCAAGGCTGCGGAAGAACATGCGGGCCTGGCTGTAGTGGTCGGCGAAACTCTCCGCGCGGGTACGGCCCTTGCGGCCATCGTCGGCGCTGGCGTGGCTGCGGAAACCCGCAGGCGTCTCACGCGGTGAGTCCTCCTGCAGCGAACTGGGATCGTAGGCCACCCGGCCCTTGGGCACCTGCATCTGCATATGGCCATCGCGCTGATGATTGGCGAATGGGCACTTCGGGGCATTCACCGGGATCTGGTGGAAATTCGGGCCGCCAAGACGCAGCAGTTGGGTGTCCAGGTAGGAGAACAGGCGGCCCTGCAGCAGTGGGTCGTTGCTGAAGTCGATGCCCGGCGGCACGTTGGCCGGGCAGAACGCCACCTGTTCGGTCTCGGCGAAGAAGTTGTCGGGCCAACGGTCCAGCACCATGCGCCCGATCACCTGTAACGGCACCAGCGATTCGGGAATGATCTTGGTCGGGTCCAGGTGATCGAACGGGAATGCGTCGGCTTCTTCTTCGGTGAACAACTGCACCGCCAGCTCCCATTCGGGAAAGTCGCCGCGCTGGATGGCCTCGAACAGGTCGCGGCGATGGAAGTCATTGTCGGCTGACTGCAGCTTCAGCGCTTCGTCCCAGACCGTTGACTGGATGCCCAGCTTTGGCCGCCAATGGAACTTGACGAAGGTCGACTCGCCTGCCTCGTTCAGCAGGCGGAAACTGTGCACGCCGAAGCCTTCGATCATGCGCAGCGAGCGCGGAATGGCACGGTCGCTCATTGCCCACATGATCATGTGCATCGACTCGGGCATCAGCGAAATGAAGTCCCAGAAGGTGTCGTGGGCCGAGGCGGCCTGCGGGAAGGCACGGTCCGGTTCCATCTTCACTGCGTGCACCAGGTCCGGGAATTTCATGGCGTCCTGGATGAAGAACACCGGAATGTTGTTGCCGACCAGGTCCCAGTTGCCCTCCCTGGTATAGAACTTGACCGCGAAGCCGCGCACGTCGCGCGGGGTATCCACCGAGCCTGCGCCACCGGCCACGGTCGAGAAACGGGTGAATACGGGTGTCTTCACCCCCACCTCGGTCAGGATACGCGCGCGGGTATGGGAGGCCAGTGACCGGGTCAACTCGAAGTAGCCATGTGCCGCGCTGCCACGTGCGTGCACGATGCGCTCGGGAATGCGTTCGTGATCGAAGTGGGTGATCTTCTCGCGGAGGATGAAGTCTTCCAGCAGCGTGGGCCCCCGAGGCCCCTGTCGCAGGGAGTTCTGGTTGTCTGCCACCGGGATGCCCTGATCGGTGGTCATCATCGGATGGCTGCCCCCGGCCTGCTGGTGGAGCTCATCGCCATTGCCCCGTGGGTGGCTTTCGGGCGGGGTGGTTGCGCGCTTGCCGGTCGGCTTGCTGGCGGCCATGGAGGGTGGCTCCGGATCGTCAAAGGGAACCACGACACTGGAACCGAGCCCGTTAAACCCCGGTCCGGCAAAGGTGAACGTACGGGCAAAAGCGGGCTCGGGTATGCTTGCCGCATGCGAGTCGAGCCCGCCGACATCGAAGCCCTGTTCGACGCCATCCCGGACGTGCTGTTCTTCATCAAGGACCGCCAGGGGCGGTACACCCACGTCAACCAGACCATGCTGCGACGGCTGGGCCTGCGCGCGCGCAAGGACGTCATCGGGCGGACCGCGGCCGAGATCTACCCGACCGGCCTCAGCGCGGACTATGTCGACCAGGATGCCCGCGTGCTGTCCGGCGAGGTGATCGAGAACCTGATGGAGCTGCACCTGTTCGCCAACCGCGAACCGGGCTGGTGCCTGACCTGCAAGCGCCCGCTGCTGGTCGATGGCGCCATCGAGGGCCTGATCGGCATTTCCCGCGACCTGGGCCAGAAGGACAGCCTCGGCACCCAGTACGAGCAGCTGCGGCTGGCGCTGGCCCACCTCAACGCGCACTACGCCGAGAACGTGCGCATGCAGACCCTGCTGGACATCACCGGCTTCTCGCTGTCCAAGCTGGAGCGCAGCTTCCGCAAGGTGTTCCAGATGACCCCGCAGCAGGTGCTGACCCGGCTGCGGATCCAGATGGCCATGCACCTGCTGCACGGTGACGAGAGCATCGCCAGCATCGGCCAGGCCTGCGGTTTCAGCGACCAGAGCGCCTTTACCCGCAAGTTCAAGGCTGAAACCGGTTTCTCGCCGCGTGCCTACCGCGCCCGTATTGGTGGCAGTGTCGGAGAGCCGGCACTGGCCTGAGCCGCCTGCTGCGCTGTGCCTATCCCCGCGGGCATGGGACAGGGTAAGGTGTCGCCCCTGTAGCCCGCCGCCAGCCCTGCCGATGCCCAACTCGATTCCGACCGCTTCGCCGTCCCGCCTCGGACATTCGCTCAAGCCCCGCCAGCTGATCATGATGGGCCTGGGCAGCGCCATCGGCGCCGGGCTGTTCCTCGGCTCGGGCGTGGGTGTGCAGGCGGCCGGTCCGGCGGTCCTGGTGTCGTATCTGGTCGCCGGCGCGCTGGTGATCATCGTGATGAACGCTCTGGGCGAAATGGCGGCGGCCAAACCGACCAGCGGCGCGTTCTCGGTCTATGCCGCCGATGCCATGGGCGCCACCGCCGGTGCCACCGTCGGCTGGTTGTGGTGGGTGCAGCTGGTGATCGTGATCGCCGCCGAGGCGGTGGGAGCGGCCGGTCTGCTGGCCACGGTCTGGCCAGCAGTACCTGTACCGATGGCGGCGCTGGCCTTCATGCTGTTCTTCACCGCCATCAACCTGCTCGGGGTGAAGAACTTCGGCGAGTTCGAATTCTGGTTCGCCATCCTGAAAGTGGCGGCGATCCTGGCGTTCATTGCCATCGGTGTGGCGCTGCTGATGGGTTGGCTCCCGCAGGTGACCTCGCCTGGGCTGAGCAACTTCACCGAGCATGGTGGTTTTGCGCCGAAGGGCCTGGCCGGGATCGGCGCGGCGTTGCTGGTGGTGGTGTTTGCCTTCGGCGGCACCGAGATCGTGGCCGTTGCGGCGGCGGAGACCGAAGATCCGGAGCGCAGCATCGCCCGTGCCATCCGCACCGTGGCGTGGCGCATCCTGGTGTTCTACATCGGCTCGCTGAGCGTGATCATCGCCGTGGTGCCGTGGACCAGCGAAGCGTTGAAGTCGCCCTTCGCCGCGGTGCTGGACATTGCCCGTATTCCGGGTGCAGGCACCGCCATCACCCTGATCGCTGTGATCGCGCTGCTGTCGGCGCTCAATGCCAACCTCTACGGCGCCTCGCGCATGATGTATTCGCTGGCGCAGCGACGTGAAGCCCCGGCCGTGCTGGGCTGGACCGATCCGCGCCAGGTGCCGGTCATCGCCGTGCTGGCCAGCGTCCTGTTCGGTTTCGCCGCCACGGTGATGGAACTGCTGTTCCCGGACCGGGTGCTGCCGGTGCTGCTGAACATCGTCGGTTCGACCTGCCTGCTGGTGTGGACGCTGTCGCTGGTCTCACAACTGGTGTTGCGCCGCCGCGCGGATCGCCTGGGTACCCGGCTGCCGTTCCGCATGGCGGGCTTCCCGTGGCTGACCGTGTGCGCGCTGGGCATCCTGGCGCTGATCTTCGGCCTGCTGCTGAGCGAGGCGCACACCCGTCTGCAGTTCCTGTCGATGGTTGCGCTGACCGCCACGATCGCCGCCGGCAGCGCCATCGCGCGGCGCATGCGCGAGGCGTGATTCTGTAGAGCCGACCCTACGGTCGAGGCTGCTGTTTGCGCGATCGCCAGCCGAGCGTGGGCTCGGCTCTACAACAGGCACACACTCCGCGTGGCACTGTGCGCAGGTGGGCCGCCAGCGGCCCGTCGACCGGGAGTACCGCATGCTGCGCAGTCGCCCCTTCCTGATGTTCACCGGCCAGGCCGAGGCCGCCCTGGCCCTGTACGCCGAGGCCTTCGCCGATTTCCGCCTGCTGGCAATGCAGCGCCATCCGGACGGCGCCGGTGCCGGCGCGCCCGGGCAGGTCCGCCAGGCCATCTTCCTGCTCGGTGGCACCCACTACCTGTGCTTCGACAGCCTGGACGTGCACGACTTCACTTTCTCGCCGTCGATCTCGCTGTTCGTCGAGTGCTCCGGCGCAGAGCAGTTCGAGCGCGCGGCACGCGTGCTGGGCGAGGGCGGCCACTGGCTGATGCCGGTGGGCGAGTACGATTTCAGCAACCGCTACGGCTGGGTGCAGGACCGCTTCGGGGTGTCGTGGCAGTTGAGCCTGGGGCAGATGCCGGACCCGTGATCGGTTCAGCCGCTGCGCTCGCCGGGCATGGCCCGGCGCTACCGTAAACGAAAACGGCCCGCTTGCGCGGGCCGTTCCGTCAATCACGCTTCGACTTCATCGTCCTTGTAGGCATCGACCGGGATGCAGGCGCACATCACGTTCTTGTCGCCGTACACGTTGTCGACGCGTGCCACCGGCGGCCAGTACTTGCTCTGCTTCAGGCTGGCCAGCGGGAAGGCAGCCAGTTCGCGCGGGTAGGCGTGGGTCCACTCGCTGGCGGTCACTGCGGTGGCAGTGTGCGGCGCGTTCTTCAGCGGGTTGTCCTCGCGGTCCAGGCGGCCGTCTTCGATCGCGCTGATTTCCTCTCGGATCTGGATCATGGCGTTGATGAAGCGGTCCAGCTCGTGCAGCGACTCACTCTCGGTCGGCTCGACCATCAGCGTGCCGGCCACCGGGAAGCTCAGGGTCGGGGCGTGGAAGCCGAAGTCGATCAGGCGCTTGGCGACGTCCTCGGCGCCGATGCCGCTGGTCTTCTCCAGCGGGCGCACGTCGAGGATGCACTCGTGCGCCACCAGGCCGTTGCGGCCGGTGTACAGCGTCTTGAAGTGCGGCGCCAGGCGCTTGGCGATGTAGTTGGCGTTGAGCTGCGCGACCTGGGTGGCCTTGCGCAGGCCTTCGCGGCCCATCATCGCGATGTACATCCAGCTGATCGGCAGGATCGAGGCGCTGCCGAAGCTGGCCGCGCTGACCATGCCGACCGGGCCGTTGTCACCCAGCTTGCCCGGCAGGAACGGCGCCAGGTGCTCCTTGACCGCGCACGGGCCGACGCCCGGGCCGCCACCGCCGTGCGGAATGCAGAAGGTCTTGTGCAGGTTCAGGTGCGAAACGTCCGAACCCCACTTGCCGGGCTTGGCCACGCCGACCAGGGCGTTCATGTTGGCGCCGTCGGTGTACACCTGGCCGCCGTGCTTGTGGATGATCTCGCAGATCTCGACCACCTCTTCCTCGAACACGCCGTGCGTGGACGGGTAGGTCATCATGATCGCGGCCAGGCGGTCGCTGTACTTCTCGGCGTTGAGGCGGATGTCTTCCACATCGACATTGCCGTTGGCATCGGTCTTGGTGACCACCACCTTCATGCCGCACATCTGCGCCGAGGCCGGGTTGGTGCCGTGCGCCGAATCCGGGATCAGGCAGATGTCGCGGTGGCCTTCGCCGCGCGAGCGGTGGTAGGCGCGGATCGCCAGCAGGCCGGCGTACTCGCCCTGTGCGCCGGAGTTCGGCTGCAGGCTGACCGCGTCGTAGCCGGTGCATTCGACCAGCATCGCTTCCAGCGAATCAATCAGTTCCTTGTAGCCCAGCGCCTGGTCGGCCGGCACCAGCGGGTGGATCTGCGAGAACTCCGGCCAGGTCACCGGGATCATCTCGGCGGTGGCGTTGAGCTTCATGGTGCACGAACCCAGCGGGATCATCGTGCGGTCCATCGCCAGGTCCTTGTCGGCCAGCGAACGCAGGTAGCGCAGCAGTTCGTGCTCGCTGTGGTGGGTGTTGAACACCGGATGGGTCAGGAACGCAGACTGGCGCAGCAGGCCGGCCGGCAGCGCGTCGGCGGTGCTTGCGTCCAGCGCATCGATGTCGGCCTGCGCGCCGAACACGGCGGCCAGCGCGACCACGTCGGCGCGGGTGGCGGTCTCGTCCAGGCTGATGCCGACCGAGTCGCTGTCGATCGCGCGCAGGTTGTAACCGGCGGCGCGTGCCTTGGCGTGGATCTCATCGGCGTGCACGCCGGTGACGTGCAGGGTGTCGAAGAAGTCGCCACCGACCTGTACGCCGGCGTTGCGCAGTGCCGCTGCCAGGATGGCGGCCAGGCGGTGGGTGCGGCGGGCGATGCGGGTCAGGCCTTCCGGGCCATGGTAGACCGCATACATCGAGGCCATCACTGCCAGCAGCACCTGTGCGGTACAGATGTTGGAGGTGGCCTTCTCGCGGCGGATGTGCTGCTCGCGGGTCTGCAGGGTCAGTCGGTATGCCGGGTTGCCCTGGGCATCGACCGAAACGCCGATCAGGCGGCCCGGCATCGAGCGCTTGTAGGCGTCACGGCAGGCCATGAAGGCGGCGTGCGGGCCACCGAAGCCGAACGGCACGCCGAAACGCTGGCTGTTGCCGACCACGATGTCCGCGCCCCATTCGCCCGGGGCAGCCAGCAGGGTCAGGGCCAGCAGGTCGGTGGCCACGGCCACCAGGCCGCCGCGTGCGTGCACGGCATCGACCAGCGCCTTGTAGTCACCGACCTGGCCGAAGGTGTCCGGGTACTGCAGCAGCAGGCCGAAGGCTTCTGCTTCCAGTGCCTCGGCCGGGGTGCCGACGCGCAGCACGATGCCCATGGGCTCGGCGCGGGTGCGCAGCAGTTCCAGGGTCTGCGGGTGCACGGCATCGTGCACGAAGAAGGTGTCCGACTTCGACTTGGCCGAACGCTTGGCCAGGGTCATCGCTTCGGCGGCGGCAGTGGCTTCGTCCAGCAGCGAGGCGTTGGCGATCTCCATACCGGTCAGGTCGGCGCACAGGGTCTGGAAGTTGATCAGCGCTTCCATGCGGCCCTGCGAGATTTCCGCCTGGTACGGGGTGTAGGCGGTGTACCAGGCCGGGTTTTCCAGGATGTTGCGCAGGATCACGTTCGGCGTGTGGGTACCGTAGTAGCCCTGGCCGATGAAGCTGCGCAGCACGGTGTTCTTGTCGGCGATCGCACGGATCTTCGCCAGTGCCTGCACTTCGGTCATCGACTCCGGCAGCGCCAGCGGCGCCGGCGACTTGATCTTGGCCGGCACGATGGCATCGGTCATCGCATCCAGCGACGCGTGGCCGACGACGTCGAGCATCTGCGCGATCTCGGCATCGTTGGGGCCGATGTGGCGCTCGACGAACGCATTGTGGTGCTCGAGCTCACGCAGGGAAGGGGTGTTCTGGGACATGGCGAAGGATCCGTCAGGAAAGGGCACACGCACGGGCACAAGCCGCCGGTCGGCGGTCTGCGGGGCGCCCCTCTGTCCTTTTGCCTGAGAGTTTGGAAGCGCGGAAAACCGCGGCTTCGTGCCCCTTCGGCGCCGGATCGAACCGGTCTCTCCAGAGTTCTGTTACGGGTGGTATCGGGCCTGAGCGATTACGGGCGTTGCGCCTTCGGCAGCGGTGTTCCGCTTCTCCCACCGTGTTGCCCGCCGATTATAGCCCGTTGCGGGCCCGCTGGCCGCGCCCCGGCGCGGGCCCGCGGCTGAATGGCCGATGGCCCGGCCGTGCGTTTTGTGCACCGCTGCATGGCATCGGGCGCAATCCCCACCTATGATGGGCGGATACCCGAATTCATCTGGCGCCGTCCCCGTTGCAGCGGGACCGGCGCCCGCCGTGCGTGCCGCGCATGGCCCTGCCGGACGCTTCCTTCATGACCGCCGCCGTTGCTCCCTCCACCCGCCGCATGGCCCTGCTGCTTGCCGGCCTGGCCATGTTCGGCCCGTTCTCGATCGATACCATCTTCCCCGCGTTCCCGCAGCTGGCGCAGCGCCTGTCGGTGGACGAGGTGGCGGTGCAGCAGACCATCAGCGTGTACCTGCTGTTCTATGGCCTGATGAGCCTGGCGCATGGCCCGCTGTCCGATGCGTGGGGGCGCAAGCGGGTGATCCTCGGTGGCCTGGTGGTGTTCGTCGGCGCCTCGGTCGGCTGTGCGCTGTCCACCGATCTGGCCACGCTGCTGGCGTTCCGCGCGCTGCAGGGCCTGTCGGCGGGTGTCGGCATGATCGTCGGCCGCGCGGTGATCCGCGATCTCTACCATGGCCACGACGCGCAGCGCCTGATGAGCCAGGTGTCGATGCTGTTCGGCATCGCCCCGGCCATCGCGCCGATCATCGGTGGCTGGATCCTGCTCAGTGGCGCCGGCTGGCCGCTGATTTTCTGGTTCCTGGTGGTGTTCGCGCTGGTCCTGCTGGCAGCCACTGCACGCTACCTGCCGGAGACCCATCCGGTCGAAGCGCGCGTGCCGTTGTCGCCGCACGCGTTGATGCGCGATTACGTGCGCATCGGTTTCAACCCGCGCTTCCTGCGCCTGGCGCTGGCCGGCAGCATCGGCTTCGGTGGCATCTTCCTGTACATCTCGTCGGCGCCGGTGTTCGTGATGCAGCACCTGCACCTGGGCGAGGGCGGTTTCGCCTGGTTGTTCATCCCCACCATCGGCGGCATGACCACCGGCTCGTTCCTGTCCGGGCGCATGGCCGGGCACACCACGCCCACCCGCCAGGTCGCCATCGGTTTCAGCCTGTGCGCGCTGTCGGCGCTGCTGAATGTCGGCTACGTGGCGCTGTCGCCGCAGTTCGTGTTGCCGTGGGCAGTGCTGCCGATCTTCCTGGGCGGCATGGGCATGGCGCTGATCTTCCCCATCCTGGCGCTGGCGGTGCTGGACATGTATCCGCACCAGCGCGGCCTGGCCTCGTCGCTGCAGGCCTTCGTGCAGCTGATGATCAGCACCGTGGTGGCCGGCGTGGTGTCGCCGTTGCTCAGTGCCAGCCCGCTGCACCTGGCGCTGGGCCAGGCCGCGTTCTTTGGCGCCGGCTTCGTGTTCTGGTACTGGGAGCACCGGCTTGAGCGCGCGGCGCAGGCAGCCTGCACGGGTGATTGAGCAGCGCGCAGGGGTAGGGTACGCCGCGATGCCCGTAACGCTTGCGGCGAGGAACGACCGGACTAGGCTGGGGCCTCCAGCCAGCCGGTGCGTGGATGCACGACAGCCAGCCGATCCGATGTCGTTGCATGAGGTTCCCCCATGGCTGCGCAGCAGACCTACCGCCTGTTCGAGGTGGCGCTGAAGGAGCGCCGCGTTCTTTCTCCTTCCCTGGACCGCATGGTATTCACCGGTGCCGACGTGGCGCGGATGAAGACCGAAGGCCCGGACCAGCGCATCAAGGTATTCTTCCCCTTGCCCGGCCAGGACGTGCCGCCGGTGCCCAGCGGCGAGGACTGGTACCCGCGCTACCGGGCGCTGCCGGACGACCAGCGTCCGCCCATGCGCACCTACACCATCCGCCACCTGCGCGCCGAGCAGGGCGAGGTCGACGTTGATTTCGTGCTGCATGGCGAAACCGGGCCGGCCTCGCGCTGGGCCGTCCACGCTCGCCCGGGCGACCGCGTAGTGCTGCTGGCCCCCGATGCCGACTGTGCCGACAGCAGCGAAGGCTGGGAATGGAAACCGCCGATGGGAGTCGGCCAGGTGCTGCTGGTGGCGGATGAAACCGCGCTGCCGGCGGTGGCCGGCATCCTCGAGGAACTGGCGGCCATGGTCGATCCGCCGCGCACGCTGGCGCTGCTGGAGGTGGCGCAGGCCGGTGATGCCGTGCACCTGAAGGCGCCCTCCAGCGCCGAGCTGGTCTGGCTGCCGCGCGGGCGGGCCGCCTACGGACAGCCGTTGCTGCAGGCGGTCCAGGCGCGGTTGGCAGCGGCCCCGGGCGCGGCTGCCGGCGATGCGCCGGATGAGATCGACGTCGATACGCAGATCCTCTGGGAGCAGGACGATACCCGCGTGGCCGGGCCGCTGTATGCCTGGGTGGCAGGCGAGGCGGCGGCGGTAATGGCGATCCGTCGCCACCTGGTCCGCGACTGCGGGCTGGACCGCCGCGCGATCACCTTCATGGGCTACTGGCGGCACGGCAAGGTGCTGGACTGACCGTGCTGGATCGAGCACGCGTGAAGCAGCGCTGCGGGCGGGGTGCGTTATCCTTGCGCCCCCTTCGCAGCGGTACCGCACCATGTCCACCAGCTCCAAGACCCGCCGCGACCAGCGCCGTCGCCAGGAAAAGAAGGCCGCCAACAAGGCAGCCGCGCAGGCGTCGCCGGTGGAGCCGCATGCCGAACTGCGCGACGCGCAGCGCACCCTGCTGGCCGGTGTCGTTCGCCGCGATGGCGAATGGGTGCTGGGCATGGATGGCCGCATCGCCGGCCACAGCGAGAGCGCTGCGCAGGTGCTGGCGCTGATCATGCAGGCCGGTGAGCTGCACGAACGCAATGGCACGCCGGTGCGCCTGATGTACTCCGATGCACTTCGTGATGCCGCACAGGCCGAAGCAAAGGAGAAGGGCCAGACCTTCGAGGAGTTCAAGGCCGAGCTGGCCGCGGCGATGGCGGCGAAGAAGAACAGCTGATCGCGCCCATTATGTAGAGCCGAGCCATGCTCGGCTTGCCGTACGCAGCACGGTGGAAATGCAGCCGAGCATGGCTCGGCTCTACAACAAGGAGAAGGGGCGGATCCTCGCGGACCCGCCCCTTTTCTCATTTCGCCGCCGGGGCCGCGTTGGCCTGCCAGCCGCACATCTGGCCTTCGTTCTGCTGCTTCAGCCACTCGTTGACCGGTGTGAAGTACTCGATCATCGGGCCGGCATCGAGCTTGTCGGTGCCGGTCAGCTCCTTCAGCGTGGCCTGCCACGGCTGGCTGGCACCTTTGCTCAGCATCGCCCAGTACTTCTGACCGGCTTCCTTGTTGCCGTAGAAGGTGCACTCATGCAGCGGGCCCTTGTACCCCGAGGCGTCGCACAGGCCCTTGTAGAACTGGAACTGCAGGATGCGCGCCAGGAAGTAACGGGTGTACGGGGTGTTGCCCGGCACGTGATACTTCGCGCCCGGATCGAAGAATTCTTCGCCACGGCTGCTGGCCGGGGCCACGCCCTGGTACTTGGCCTTCAGGTCCCACCATGCCTTGTTGTAGTTGTCGGCGGTGATCGAGCCATCGAACACGCCCCAGCGCCAGCGGTCGATCATCAGCCCGAATGGCAGGAACGACACGCCCGACAGCGCCATGCGCATCTGGTTGTTGATGACCGCCTCGCGGCTTTCGGTCGGCGCGTCGACCAGGCCGATCGAGCTGAGGTACTTGGGCGTCATCGCCAGCACGATGGTGTCGCCGATCGCTTCATGGAAGCCGTCGTTGGCACCGCCCTGGAACAGCGGCGGCAGCGGGTTGTAGGCCAGGTCGTAATAGATGTGGCCCAGCTCGTGGTAGATGGTGGTGAAATTCTCTTCGTTCGGCTTGATGCACATCTTTGTGCGCACGTCGCCTTCCATGTTCATGTCCCAGGCGCTGGCGTGGCAGACCACGTCGCGGTCGTCAGGCTTGATGAACTGGGTTTTTTCCCAGTACGACTGCGGCAGTGACGGCATGCCCAGCGACACGTAGAAGTCCTGCGCGCGCTCGGTCATCTGCTTGGCGGTGCGCAGTTCGGCTTCGCGCTGCGCCTTGTACTGGGTCGCCACACTGGCGTCCTTGCCGGCCTTGGCCAGCGCCGCGCTCAGGTTGGTCTGGTACTGCTTTTCCAGTGCAGCGGTGATGTCCAGGCTGCCGGCACCCGGATATGGTTCCAGCTGGTCCCACAGGTTGGACCAGTCCTGCTGCCACATGTTGCCCAGCAGGTGCGCGGCGATCAGGCCATTGCCCACTTCGGCCTTGTCCTTGCCGTAGGTCTTGTCCAGCTTGGCGCGCGCATAGCAGTGCAGCTGTTCGTACATCGGCTTGACCTGTTCCCACAGGCGATCGGTTTCCGGGCCGATCTGCTCCGGCGGCATGTCATAGCCGCTGCGCCACATCTGGCCGGCATCGGTGAAGCCCATGCCCTTGGCGCCTTCGTTCACCAGGCCGACGAACTTCTGATAGTCGCCGCGCATGTTCTTGGTGGTGCTGTGCCAGCCCTGCCAGGCGTCGAGCTGCTTGTCGTAGTCGCGGCTGCGTGCCAGCACCTGCTCCAGCTCGCCCAGCTGCCGGCAGGAGTTCGGGTCGTTGGCATCGGTGCAGTACTTGCCGGCGCCATAGCTGCCTTCCATGCGGGTGGCGATCTGAGTCAGCTCGGCCAGTTTGGCCGGGTCGCGCGGCGCCGGCATCGAGGACATCAGCTTCAGCAGGTGGATCGCGCGCTTGCTGTCCTCGCTCATCGGCTTGCCGTCGAACTTGGCGGCCTGTTCGATCCAGCTGTTGAGCTGGGTCAACGAGCGTTCGTTGGCTTTGGCTGCGATGCGTTCGGAATCACTGTTGATGTAGGTGGAGGACAGCCATTGCGCCGAGGTCATCTCCGGGTAGGCGGCCTTGAACTCGGCATTGATGCGGGCCACGAACTGGTCGGCGGTTTCGCCGGCCGGGGCGCTGCTGCTGGCGGTATCGGTACCTGGCGCAGCTTCCTTCTTGCAGGCGGCCAGGGCCAGCGTGGCGGCGGCGATTGCCGAGGCCAGCAGGAGATGACGGTGTTTCACGGGCGGTCCTTGGGTGGTGAACGACGGCCGAAGGCTAGTGGGCCGTCGCTGCCACCGCAAGTGGCGGAAGTCGGCCGGGCCGCGCCCGGCACCCGCAGAGGCTTTCAAGCAACGGCAAAGCCGAAGCAACAGCAACAGCGGACTATCCGTGGTTTGGCGGGGCGGGTCCGGTTGCGGGGGGCGCCGTAAATCCGTCCATGGAGGCTCGGTCGCGCCATCCATGGCGCTCACGCCCCCGCAACCGGACCCACCCCGCCTTCGACAGATTTCCGCGACCTGTCATTGATCCACGCCATGCGTGGATGCTTTTCGAATTCAATTCGACTATTCGATTCCGATGGAAATTCATCCACGCATGGCGTGGATCTACCAGATCGGGACAATCTGTCAGAGGTGGAGCGGTGTCGGAGTGCGGGGTGTCAGCCGCATGGATGCCGCTGCCAAGCCTACATGGACGTACTTGCGGCGTCCCCGCATTCCGACACCGCCCCGCCAAGCCACGAATCGCCTGCTTCTGCTGTTGCCGTTGCTTGTGCAGTGGCCTCGGCGGGTGCAGGGCGCAGCCCTGCCGACAAACCCTCAACTCTCGCAGTTGGCGAACACGTCGCGATCGCGCTCGTACAGCGCCGTCTTCACCTGCATCAGGCCCAGCACCGACGGGAACAGGTTGTCATGGTCGGTATATGCCGTCGAGCGCTTGCGCACGCATTGCAGGTCCAACCCGCGGCTGCTCGCGAAGCCCGGCGAGAACCACATCGTCATCGGTACCCGGGTCTGCTCGGCCGGGGCGATGGCGTAGGGCACGCCGTGCAGGAACAGGCCCTTCTCGCCCAGCGACTCGCCATGGTCGGACAGGTAGATCATCGCCGTGTCGTAGTCCTGCATGCCCTGCAGCGTGCCGATGGTCTTGCTCAGGAAGTGATCGGTGTACAGCACGGCATTGTCGTAGCTGTTGGTGATCTCTTCGCGCGAGCAGCGGCCGATGTCACGGGTGTCGCAGGTTGGCTTGAAGCGGGCAAAGGCGGCCGGATAACGCTCGAAGTACGCAGGGCCATGGTTGCCCAGCTGGTGCAGCACCACCACCCGGTCGCCGGGCCTGGCCCGCACCTGGGTGGCCAGGTCCTGCAGCAGGATCTCATCCATGCAGCGGCCATCGGCGCACAGGCCCGGCGTGGTGGCATCGGACAGCGACTGGAAGTCCAGGCCTTCGCACACGCCCTTGCAGCCGGACTGGTTGTCACGCCACAACGGTACGATGCCGGCGCGGTCCAGGACGTGCAGCAGCGACTGGTGCGCACGGATCTTCTTTTCGTCGTAGTCGTGACGACCCCATGGCGAGAACAGGCACGGCAGCGAAACCTCGGTGCTGGTGCCGCACGAGTGCATGTCCGGGAAATTGATCACGCTGGCCTGCGCCAGTTCCGGGGTGGTGTTGCGGCCACCGTTGAGCCCCCAGTTCTGCGCACGCACGGTCTCGCCCATGACGATCACCAGCAGGCGCGGCTTGCTGGCCGGCGCGCGCGGGGTGGCCTTGGCATCGGTACCGATCGGCAGCTTCGGCGCGCGCTGCACCGGATTGTTGCCACGCAATGCACGCGGCATGCCCAACAGGACATTGGCCGGTGTCGCGAGATAGCGCACTTCACGCTGGTTGCGCATCAGTGCCGAGACATCCTGGAACGAGATCAGGGCACCGCCGATGGCGGTCACTGCGGCCACCGCCAGGAAGCCCAGCCGCCACAGCAGGCTGCGGCCCCAGCTGCGGCGGCGCAGCTGCACGCGCCACAGCACGATCATCGGCAGCACCGCAAGCAAAAGCACCGGCCACAGCAGCGACACGGTCATCAGCTCGCGGCTTTCCTTGGGGTCGGTCGCCAGCACGTTGCGCAGCATGTCCGCATCCAGGTAGATGTGGTAGCGGCTCATGTAGTGCGCGGCGAATGCGGTCACCAGCAGCAACAGGCTGATCACCACCTTGGCGTTCCAGCGCCAGACCAGGATGCCCAGCAGCACACCGTGAGCGCCCAGCAGCAACAGCAGCAGTGAAAGCGCGTAGCGCAGGCTGCCTGGATGGCTGGCCATCGCGCTGTGCCAGAACAGGCCATTGCCGGCCACCGCGAAGAACAGGCTGGTCAGCGCGATCAGCGCTTCGGTGGACAGCTGCGGCCGCCAGTGGCGTAGACCCGCAAGGGCGGGGAGGCGGGCGGGCCGTTGGACCGATGCGCTCATGCGTTTGCCTCCTGGCGGTTGGCATGGTTCGGTTGACGGTGTGTCAGGACGCGCTTGACGATGAGATACAGGCCCAGCGAAAGCAACCAGCAGATCAATGCAGTGGCAACGTCATGCGAAAGGAAATGTGCACCGCGCAGCTGCTGGCTGATGCCGAACACCAGGCCGGCGCCGAGGCCGATCCACAACCCGGTCCAGCGCCACGACGGGCGCCATAGCAGGGCGAAATAGTACAGACACAGCCAGGCGTAGCCAGCACTGGCGTGACCGGCCGGGAAGCAGGCCTGCGCGGCCATGCCAGCGGGGCGCGCCGTGAAAAGCCCGATGAAAGGCTGGTGGCCACCGTAGCGCAGCAGGTCCCACGGGCATTCCATCGGCACCAGCGACTTCAGCAGGGAGATCGCGCCGGTGCCCAGTGCCATGGCAATCACGACATAAAGCAGCGCCCATTGCAGGGTGCGATCGCGACCCTTACGCCAGTGGTGGAAGCACAGCAGGATCACGACCAGCGCCGCCGCCGTGCTCAACCATTTGCCGGCCTTGTGCACGACGCTGCGGGTGATCCAGGCGTCCTGCAGCGCCCAGTGGCTGCCTTCAAGACGGAACAGGTGATCGGCCACCCATTGATCACCGCCGAAGTCCATCAGCAGCGTAAACAATGGCAGACCGATTGCGACAGGCAGCCAGAGGTGAGTTACGGCAAATCGAGACGCCAGTGGTGTCGCAAGCGGCGCTACCGAATCAAGGGGACGGACGGGCATGCTGGGGGAGGGCGGTTTGGGAATCCGCAGTCATGCTCGTCACCTGCATGTCGGAGAAGGGTCGGACGCCCGTTCGCACCGGGTTAATGATTCCCCGGCACGAGTCAACGTTCAGTCTTCTTCGGCGGTCGAGCCGGCCCGTTCGGCGTGGCATTGCGGGTCCCAGGCCGTACCGGGAAGCAGTTGCCAACGATTCCTGTTGGCCATGCCGATGTCGATCACTTTGGCCGGGTCCACGCAGGGACTCATTGCATCGTCCAGCACCAGCAGCCAGCGCTTGTCCGGCGCTTCGGCGAGCCAGGGGCCGGCATCGTGCCATTGCTCGGCCCAAGGCCGCTTGAAGCCGAACTCACGCACCGCGCGGTCGGCCTGCAGCAGGTTCTGCTCGCGCCAGGCGACCAGCGCCAGTTCGGCGTCCGGCCCGATCCGTGCGCCGACCCGGCGCATCAGCGCCGACGCCGAAGCGTAGGGATCCAGCGCCGGAATCAACACCAGGCCGTAGAGCATCCACAGCATGCCGTGGGTCAGCAGCACCAGCGTTGCGGCGCGGCGCACCCGCAGCCACACGATCAGCGTGGCCAGGGCGATGGCGAAGGTCAGCAGGCCATCGCCCAGCACCGGCAGCAGCGTATCGGGCATTGCCCGGCGCTCAAGCTGCGCAAGGGCCCAAGGGTGCTCGGTCAACAGCATGACGCCGAGCACGCCGGTGGCCAGCATCAGCACCACGCTGTAGCCGAACAGGTAGCGGCGCACGCACAGCCGGCGCAGCAGGCCCGGCAGCAGTGGCGCCGCCGCCAGTGCCATTGCCGGCAGCATCGGCAGCACATACACCTCACGCTTGCCCGGGCTGGCGCTGAAGAACACCAGCACCAGAATGGCCCAGCCGAGCAGCAGCCACTGCCGGCGGTCGCCTCGGCGGAGGCGGCGCCACCAGGGTCTGAACAGCATCGGCAGCAACAGGCTGCCGGGCAGCCACAGGGTCAGGATCACCTGCAGGTAGTACCAGACCGGTTGGCGGTGGTGCCAGGCGTTGGCATAGCGGGTACCGGTCTGCTTGAACAACAGCTCATGCGCGTAGGCCTGCAGTTCGGCGCTGGGCGTGTGCAGCAGGGCCCAGCCCAGCGGCGCAAGCCACACCGACACGCCCAGCAGGAAGGCCGGGATCAGCCACAGCAGCGTTGCCGGGTGCGGACCATCCCCCCTGAGGCCGCGGCAACGCTGGTACAGCCACCAGCCGAACCATGGCAGCACCATCAACAGCGGCAGGAAACCCACACCCTTGGTCACTGTCCCCAGGCCGGCCGCGAAACCCGCCAGCCACAGTGCGGGCAGGTTGCGGCGCTCGCAGAGATGGCGCATCAGGCCCCACAGGGCCACCGTGGTCATGCCCACCAGCACCATGTCGATCTGCGCGCGCTTGGCCATCAGCCCGAACTGCAGGGTGCAGAACAGCGCCGCCAAGGCATACAGGGAATGCCGCGGTGACCACAGCCGGCGTGCCAGATCCGACACCAGCCACAGGCTGAGCAGGGCGCCCAGCAGCGACGGCAGCAGGAACGACCACTGCCAGCTGCCGACGATCTCGTAGGCCGCCGCCTGCAGCCACATGAAGACCGGCGGCTTCTCCGCATATAGCTCCACGCCCCGGTGCGGCAGCAGCCATTGCCCGCTTTCGACCATGGTCCGGGCCGCAAGCACGAAGCGCGGCTCGTCCGGCGGCTGCGGCTGCCGAAGGCCGATCCCCGCTGCCAGCGCAGCAACGATCAACAGCCACAACAGGGGCAGGCGCCAACGGCGGGGCAGGGCTACGGGCACGGCAGGCTCCGGGAGCAAAACGGCCATTCTGAGGTGGCAGGGGTGGGAAAAGCGTCAGAGCGGGGCCGGGGCGACCGCATTCCGACATGCGCGGCGCTACCATGGTACGAACTTCCGTGGGTGTTTCGTGCATGCGTCTGTTGGTGATCGAGGACAACCGCCAGCTGGTAGCCAACCTGTTCGACTATTTCGAGTCGCGCGGGCATGTGCTTGACGTGGCCCCGGATGGCATCACCGGCCTGCACCTGGCCGGCAGCCACCCTTACGACGCCGTGATCCTGGACTGGATGCTGCCGCGCATGGAGGGCCCGGAGGTGCTGCGCCGGCTGCGCGCCGAGCAAGCATCGGAAGTGCCGGTGATCATGCTGACCGCGCGTGACGAGCTGCCGGACAAGATTGCCGGCTTCCGCGCCGGTGCCGACGACTACCTGACCAAGCCGTTCGCGCTGCCCGAGCTGGAGGTGCGGCTGGAAGCGCTGCTGCTGCGTGCGCAGGGCCGCAACCCGCGCAAGCGCCTGCAGGTGGGCGACCTGGTACTGGATCTGGCAACGCTGGAGGCCCAGCGTGGGGGCCAGCTGCTGCACCTGTACCCGGCCTGCCGCAAATTGCTGGAAGTGCTGATGCGGGCCAGCCCGGGGGCGGTGACACGACAGCAGCTGGAGTTCGCCCTGTGGGGCGATGAGCCGCCGGATGGTGACCTGCTGCGCTCGCACGTCTACGAGTTGCGTCGCAGCGTCGACGGCCCGTTCGCCAAGAAACTGATCCACACGCTGCCGCGGGTGGGCTACCGGTTGGCGGTGAGTTCCACCAGCGATGCCGGCAAGGATGACGATGAAGGCGCGTAAGCCGGGCCCGTTGTACCGTCGGGTCGTGTGGTGGTTGCTGGGCTATCTGGCGCTGCTTTCACTGGCGGTGTTCAGCGTTGGCAACTATGTGCACGAGCATGCCGAGCACGCCGCCTGGCGCGCACTGCTCAACTCCGAACTGGACAGCATCGTCGAGCACGTCGAGCATGAGCCGCATTACCGCTGGCAGGATTCGGACACGCTCAGCCTGTATCGCTTCGATGCGGTCAACCTGCCCGACGCTCTGCGTACGTTGCATCCGGGGCTGCATGACGGCGTAATGATCAAGGGCCGTGAGACGGCGGTGATGGTGCGCGAAACCGAGTCGATGGGCCGGGTCGCGCTGGTTCTGGACATTTCCGATTTTCATGACCTGGAACAGTTCGCCACGCGCTGGGTGATGCTGGCCGGGGTGATCATGATCTTCGTCACCGTACTGATGGCGTCGTTCGGCATGGAACGCATGGTGCGCCCGCTGAGCCTGCTGGCACAGCACATCGCCGCGTTGCGGCCGGGCGTGCAGGGCCAGCGCATCGAGGTCGATCCACGCGGCAGTTCCGAACTGCATACCATCGCCGATGCACTGAACGATTACCTTGACCGCAATGAGCAGTTCGTCGAGCGTGAGCGGGTCTTCATCAGCACCGCCAGCCACGAACTGCGCACGCCGATCGCCGTGATGACCGGTGCCGCCGAACTGGCACTGGAGCAACCGGGCCTGCCCGAGCGCGCCCGCCAGCAGATGCAGCGGGTGTTGCGCACGGCGCAGAGCGTGGAGCAGTTGATCGAGCTGCTGCTGGTGCTGGCGCGCGATCCGGCGCGCCTGGCGGTGCGTGCCGAGCGCATCGCGCTGGACCAGCTGCTGCCGGAGATCGTCGACGACCATCGCTACCTCCTCGGCGACAAGGACCTGAGTATCGGTATCCAGGCCGCGCCGGTGGATATCGTCGCGCCGATGGCGGTGGTGCAGGCGGCGATCGGCAACCTGCTGCGCAATGCCATCGAGAACAGCGGTCGCGGCCATATCGAACTGCAGCTGAGTCCGTCGGCGGTGCTGACCCTGCAGGACCCCGGGCACGGCATGAGCCCGGAGGAGATCGCGGCGATCCATGCACGCATGGCCCGCGGCGGGCGTGCCGACCGTGGCAGCGGCATCGGCCTGGACCTGATCGCGCGGCTGTGTGAACACCTGGGCTGGACACTGCAGTTGCAGCCCTGCGAGCCGCGCGGGACACGCGTCACCCTGGACTTTGGCGCTTCGCGCCCCGCCTGATCAAGCGGCCGACCTGCTCCGCGCTGCGGCATGACCCGGCGTGAAGACAGTGTTAATCTGGAACTGCGCCGCTTTATGCGGCGCTTTTTTTTCCGTTTTTTCGATCGACAGAGGATCCCATGCCGACCGAACCCGCTACCGCCCTGATCAGCAACGATATCGTTGGACTGGGCCTGATCGCCGCCACCCTGGCCCTGATCTTCTGGGCTGCCAGTGGTCCGACCCCCTTGTTGAAGAAGATCTTCGCCTGGGTGCCGGCGCTGCTGCTGTGCTACTTCATTCCCGCCATCTACAACACCGCCGGTGTCATCGATGGCCACAACACCTCGCTGTACAACCCGGTCGCGCGTGACGTGCTGCTGCCGGCCGCGCTGGTCCTGCTGACGCTGTCGATCGACCTCAAGGGCGTGATCAAGCTGGGGCCGAAGCTGTTGCTTGTGTTCTGTGCCGGTACCGCTGGCATCATGCTCGGTGCGATCGTCTCCTTCCAGCTGATGAAGCTGATCCATCCGGAAACGGTGGCCGGTGATACCTGGGCCGGCATGGCCGCACTGGCTGGCAGCTGGATCGGTGGCGGCGCCAACATGGTCGCCATGCGTGAGGTGTTCGGCACCGACGCCACCACCTTCGGCCAGTTCGCCGTGGTCGACGTGGCCTGCGCCAGCCTGTGGATGGCGATCCTGCTGTTCCTGGCCAACCGCGCGCAGCAGATCGACACCCGCAACGGGGCCGATACGCGCGCCATCGACGAGATGAAGGCACGCATCAGCGCCTACGAGGCACAGAACGCGCGCATTCCCAGCATGACCGACCTGATGGTGATCGTCGGCGTGGCACTGGGTGGCGTCGGCCTGGCCCACGCCATCGCCGCACCGCTGTCGGGCTGGTTCAAGGCCAACGTCAGCTGGGCCAGCCAGTTCAGCCTGGACAGCCAGTTCGTGTGGGTGATCCTGCTGTCCACGGCGATGGGCCTGGGCCTGAGCTTCACCCGTGCGCGCCGGCTGGAAGCGGCAGGCGCTTCGCGGTTGGGCACGGTGTTCCTGTACTTTCTGATCGCCTGCATCGGCATGCAGATGAACCTGCTGTCGCTGCTGGATCGGCCGTGGCTGTTCCTGCTCGGCGCGATCTGGATGGCCACCCACGTGCTGGTGCTGTGGGTGGTGGCCAAGCTGCTGCGCGCGCCGCTGTTCTTCTTCGCCATTGGTTCGCAGGGCAACATCGGCGCAGCCGCTTCGGCTCCCGTGGTGGCAGCAGCGTTCCACCCGACGCTGGCGCCGGTGGGCGTGCTGCTGGGTACGGTGGGCTATGCCACCGGCACCGGGCTGGCGTATGTCACCGGCCTGATCCTGAAGTGGATGGCCGGCGCCTGAGTCCTGAGCTGACGATCATGTTGCGTGTTCACGGCAATTGCCGTGGACACGCTTTCCCCGTGCAGAGCCGAGCCCACGCTCGGCTTTCTTTTTGCCTGCCACCGGATAGATCCACGTCATGCGTGGATGCACTTCATGGGTATCCATGAACAAAGAAAGGACAGATCCGTTTCCCCGCGGAAACGGATCTGCCCCCTGATGCTTCTTGCCGTCAACGGAAATCTGTCGAAGGTGGGGTGGTGTCGGATGGCGGGGTGTCCGCGGCATGGATGCTGCGGCCAAGCCCCAAGGACGGGTTTACGGCGTCCCCGCCATCCGACACCACCCCGCCAAATTCACGGAAAACCAGAGCCGACGCTTTCGCCGTTGCAGTTGCCTCTGCGGGCGCCGGGCTGCAAGCCCGGCACCCAACCCTCAACAGCAGCGGCCCCCATTGCGCCCACCGTAGCGCGCTTCCTGGCGTTCGCGGAAGAACGTCTTGTAGTCCATTGGCTCCTGGTCCGGGTGCTTTTCCAGCATGTGCCGGACATAGTTGTCGTAATCGGGAATGCCACAGCACAGACGTGCGGTCTGCACCAGGCGCCGCCAGATGCGGCGGTGCGCCTGGTACTGGCCGGCGGGAACCAGTTGCGTGCTCATCACAGATCCACCATTTCGTGCGGCTTCAGTGCCACGTAAGGGGTCTCGCGGTCGCTGCGCTGCGGATTGCGGCGTGCCGCCAGGATGGTCTTGATCGAATACACCAGCACAGCGCCCACCACCAGCAGGAACAGCGCGGTCAGGCCGGTGTTGACGTAGGCGTTGACCACGATCTGCTTCATCTGCGCCACCGATTTGGCCGGTGCGGTGATGGTGTCGCTGGCAATGGCAGCCTGGAACTTGTGTGCCTGGGCCAGGAACCCCTGTGCCGGGTTGCTGTCGAAGATCTTGATGAAGCCGGCGTAGGTGGTGCAGATCAGCAGCCACACCGCCGGTACCGCGGTGACCCACGCATAGCGGTCACGCTTCATCTTGAACAGCACCACCGTGCCCAGCATCAGCGCGATGCCAGCCAGCATCTGGTTGGAGATGCCGAACAGCGGCCACAGCGTCTGGATGCCGCCGAACGGATCGACCACGCCGGTATAGAGCAGGTAGCCCCACAGTGCCACGCAACCCGCAGTGCCGATGATGTTGGCGGTCCACGATTCGGTCTTCTTCAGGGCCGGCACGAAATTGCCCAGCAGGTCCTGCAGCATGAAGCGTCCGGCGCGGGTGCCGGCGTCCACTGCGGTCAGGATGAACAGTGCTTCGAACAGGATCGCGAAGTGGTACCAGAACGCCATCATCGCGTCGCTGCCACTGGGAATCGCTTCGTGCAGGATCTGCGCGATGCCCACCGCCAGCGTTGGCGCACCACCGGCGCGATGCAGGATGGTCGGTTCACCGATCGCCGCCGCGGTCGCGGTCAACTGCTCGGGGGTGATGGTGAAGCCCCAGGTGTTGGTGATGTAGTGCGCCGCCGAGGCCGCATCGGCACCGATCACCGCCGCCGGGCTGTTCATCGCGAAGTAGATGCCCGGATCGATGATCGAGGCCGCCACCAGCGCCATCACCGCCACGAACGATTCCATCAGCATGCCGCCGTAGCCGATGTAGCGCATGTGCGCTTCATTGGCCAGCAGCTTCGGCGTGGTGCCGGACGAAATCAGCGCATGGAAGCCCGACACCGCACCGCAGGCGATGGTGATGAACAGGAACGGGAACATGCCGCCCTTCCACACTGGGCCATCACCGCTGGCGGCGAACTGGGTCAGCGCCGGCATCTTCAGTTCCGGCATCACGATCAGGATGCCGACGGCCAGCGCGATGATGGTACCGATCTTGAGGAAGGTCGACAGGTAGTCGCGCGGGGCCAGCAGCAGCCACACCGGCAGCACCGAGGCGACGAAGCCGTAGCCGATCAGCATCCAGGTGATCTGGGTGCCGGTGAAGGTGAACGCCGGGCCCCACACCGGGTCGGCGGCGACCTTGCCGCCGTACCAGATTGCGGCCAGCAGCAGGATCAGGCCGACCACCGAGATCTCGCCGATCCTGCCAGGGCGGATATAGCGCATGTAGACGCCCATCAGGATCGCGATGGGCATCGTCGCGATCACCGTGAACATGCCCCACGGGCTTTCGGCCAGCGCCTTGACCACCACCATCGCCAGCACCGCCAGGATGATGATCATGATCAGGAACGCACCGAACAGGGCGATGGTGCCGGGTACCTGGCCCATCTCCTCGCGCACCAGGTCACCCAGCGAGCGGCCGTTGCGACGGCTGGACAGGAACAGCACCATGAAGTCCTGCACTGCGCCGGCCAGCACCACGCCCACCACCAGCCACAGCAGGCCGGGCAGGTAGCCCATCTGCGCGGCCAGCACCGGGCCGACCAACGGGCCGGCGCCGGCAATGGCGGCGAAGTGGTGGCCGAACAGCACGTGCTTGTTGGTCGGCACGTAGTCCAGGCCATCGTTGTTGATCACCGCCGGGGTGGCCCGGGTCGGATCCAGCTGCATCACCTTGTTGGCGATGAACAGGCTGTAGAAGCGGTAGGCGACCAGGTACAGCGAAACCGCGGCGACGACGATCCACAGCGCATTGATGTGCTCGCCGCGGCGCAGTGCCACGGTGCCCAGACAGAATGCGCCGAGCAGGGCGAGTACCGCCCAGCCCAGTTTTGAAAACCCTTTCATGAGGTGCTCTCTCCCGGAAAGACAGTCAAAGAGTCCCGCTTGCCTTCGACAGGGTCAATTGGCGCAGGACGAATCGGCGGTAGTACTTTGGTCGTACGTACGTTGTGCTGACGTGCAGCGAACATCAGGGATGGAACAATCGGTTGCGGCGCCATCCATTGGCGTACGGCCGTATGGCGTCCATCTTCAGTGGCATCCATCCAACAGGAGTCGCCATGAGCCTTCCCGAACCGGCCCGCGTGCTGCGCACCATCCGTGGCCTGCCCACCTCCGACGGTGCTGGCGTGCGCCTGACCCGCGTCATCGGCGGCCCCACGCTGCCCGATCTGGATCCGTTCCTGCTGCTCGATGAATTCGGAACCGACCGCGCCGAGGATTACATCGCCGGCTTCCCGGAACATCCGCACCGCGGTTTCGAGACCGTCACCTACATGCTCGACGGGCGCATGCGGCATCGCGACAACCACGGCAACGAAGGCCTGCTGACCCCGGGCAGCGTGCAGTGGATGACCGCTGGGCGTGGCCTGGTGCATTCGGAGATGCCCGAGCAGGAAAGCGGGCAGATGCGCGGCTTCCAGCTGTGGGTGAACCTGCCGGCAAAGGAGAAGATGACTGACCCGAAGTACCAGGAATTCGCGCCCGAGCGGATTCCGGTGGTGCAGCCGGAGCCGGGTGTGACAGTGAAGGTGATTGCCGGCAGCGTGGACGGCACCCGGGGTCCGATCGTGCAACCGGCTACCAATCCGCTCTACCTCGACATCACCTTGGTGCCTGATCGGGCCTGGACCTACACGCTGCCGGAAGGGCACAACGCCTTTGCCTACGTGTTCGAGGGCGGGCTGACGGTGGGCGAGCAGGACGCTGCGCGCGACGTTGCACGCCAGGAACTGGCGGTGTTGGGCGGAGGCGAGCAACTGCACCTCTCGGCGGGCAGTGAAGGCGCGCGGTTGATCCTGGTTGCCGGCCGTCCGCTGCGCGAACCGGTGATGCGCCATGGCCCCTTCGTGATGAACACGCGGCAGGAACTGATGCAGGCCTTCGTCGATTTCCAGGAAGGCAAGTTCTGATGGATTGCGCCGGGCATGGCCCGTCGAAAGAAGCCGGCAACGCCGCCGGGCCACGCCCGGCGGACGTCCCGCGAGTCGGATCCTGCGGGGATGCTGCCAGGCAGTCATCCCCGTCACCTTCAGCGCCCCGCGGCCACGGCTGACGGGGTCAGGCTCATGCCCTGCGCCAACTGCTGCAGCGAGCCCAGCTCCTGGGCGCTGTCCGGGTACAGCGAAATCTGCGCGTAGCGCTTCTTGTCCAGCTTGACCACGCTGATGCGGCGCTCGGCATAGCCGGGCGGCTGCTGGCCACCGAGATCGGGCTGGTACCAGTAAAGCGGTTCACCGCCGAAGCTGCCTTTTTCCTGGCGCAGTGCCCGGTTCAACGGAATATCAGGGTCACGCGCGCTGAGCATCAGGCTCAGTACCTCGCGTCCATCCCCGGTGCTGGCGCGGCAGACCAGAAGGTCGGCCAACACCTGCTGCTGCCACTGCAGGCCACTGCTGGCCGGCAACGAAGGACATTCCGCGGGAGCCTGCGCGGCAGCCTGGGCCGCGGCGAACAGCAGGCTCGACAACACTACAGGCGCGAACTTCATGCATCCCCCAAGGTGGTCGGTCGTGTGGCTCCACCAGATGGACTGGCGGCCGTGGCATCCCATCCCCGGATGCCGCCCCGCCCGGCGTGTGCACGGACGGTCAACTCAACCTTAACGGAACGTGAGCGATCGCACAAATCGAAGTTGCAGACGTAACCATTGCGGCCGATGGTCGGCCGCAATGGTGCGCACAGGCCTCAGCGGTCGTTGCCGATCCACTTGTAGATGATGCCGCCGATCGCGCCGCCCAGCAGCGGGGCGACCCAGAACAGCCACAACTGGCTTACTGCGCCGCTGCCGGCGAAGAAGGCCACGGCGGTGGAGCGGGCCGGGTTCACCGAGGTGTTGGTGACCGGGATGCTGATCAGGTGGATCAGGGTCAGCGACAGGCCGATCGCCAGTGGCGCAAAGCCAGCCGGCGCCTTGCCATGGGTGGCGCCCATGATCACGATCAGGAACACGGCGGTCAGCACCACTTCGCACAGGAAGGCCGCTGCCACGCTGTAACCGCCAGGCGACAGCGCGCCATACCCATTGCTGGCGAACGCACCGGCCTGGCTGCCATCGATGGCGAAGCCGCTGGTCCCCGACGCGATCTGCAGCAGGATGAAGCCGGCCAGCAGGCCGCCAGCCACCTGGGCGATGATGTACGGCACGAGGTCCTTGGTCGGGAAGCGGCCGCCGGCCCACAGGCCGACGCTGACTGCCGGGTTGAAGTGCGCGCCGGAGATATGGCCGAACGCATAGGCGCCGGTCACCACGGTCAGGCCAAAGGCCAGGGCGACGCCGAGGAACCCGATACCCAGCGGATTGCCGTCGCCACCGAACTTGGCGGCCAGCACCGCGCTGCCACAGCCGCCCAACACCAGCCAGAACGTGCCAAGGAATTCGGCGGACAAGCGTTTACCCATGCTCATGTGTTGCACTCCTTTGAGGGCAAAAGTGTGATTTATGTCACATTTCAGTGATCAGCGGGTGACTGTAGCGTCAACGCCGGGTGCAGGGATACACCCTCGGATGTGTGCAACACGCGATGTTCAATACTGCGGCAGCGGAATGAACTCCTTGTCGTCGCCCGGAATGGTGCCGAATCGTCCGGCCTCCCAATCGTGCTTGGCCTGCTCGATGCGCTCCTTCGAGCTGGATACGAAGTTCCACCACAGGTGGCGCGGGCCATCCAGCGGCTCGCCACCGAACAGCATCGCCTTCACCGGCGTCTTCGCGCGCAGGCGGCCGCGTGCGCCGGCCTCGGGAATCACCAGATGCTGTGCAGGGATGTCCACGCCATCCAGCTGTGCGTCGCCTTCGAGGATGTACAGCGCGCGCTCGCGGTGGCCGTCATCGATATCGATCTCCGCATCCGGGTCGAGATCGATCGCCACGTTGAGGGTATCGGCGAACACCTTCACCGGCGATTCCTCGCCATAGGCGCGGCCGGCGATCACCCGCAGCCAGGCACCGTTGCGGCGCTGCTCGGGCAGCGTAGCCGCGGCATGGTGGTAGAAGGCCGGTTCGATTTCCTCGTGCGATTTCGGCAGCGCCACCCAGGTCTGCATGCCGTGGATCGGGTTGTCGTGGGCGCGGTCCGGTTGCGGTGTCCGCTCGGAATGGGCAATGCCGCGACCAGCGGTCATCCAGTTGACGTCGCCGGGACGGATCACCTGGTCCGACCCCAGCGTGTCGCGGTGGCCGATCGCGCCCGACCACAGGTAGGTCACGGTGGCCAGGCCGATATGTGGATGCGGGCGCACGTCGATGGCGGTGCCGGGGTGCATGAGTGCCGGGCCCATCTGGTCGACGAACACGAACGAGCCGATGCTGCGCGCCTGCAGGGTGGGGACGGCGCGACGGACTTCGAGGCCGCCGATGTCGTGCACGCGCGGGGCGATGATGGTGGTCATGCGGGCGTTCTCGCTGGCAGGGATCAGGTGGTGAGCATCGCATGCAGCTGTGACGGGCACATGCCCTGTATGGGTAACAGGTTGTTCCAGCCAACGGCGCAGCCCCTCGTGGCTGGCTGGTTGGTCGCTGAAGGCAGAAGCAAAAGCAGAAGCCGCGCTTGGCCGGGCGGGTGGGTGGCGCAGGGGACGCTGCAAGTCCCCCTCCGGGGCCCAGCCCAGCCGCTGGCGGCTGTGCGTTCGGTCGCTCGCGAAGCAGTGCTTCGCAAGCAAAGCGCCCTCACCCATGTAAGCTCGATCGCCGCATCCATGCGGCTCACGCCCCTGCGCCACCCACCCGCCCGGCCTCTGACAGTTTCCGTGTACTGTCCAGCCACGGAGAAGAAAAAGAAAATCAAAAGCAAACGCCGGTCGCTTCGCTCCTGGTGTCGACCAAGGTCGACACCCACCAGTTCGCAATGATCCGTGCCGACCAAGGTCGACACCTACCAGTCATCGCAGTTCACCCACCGTCACCGGGAAGCTGTCAGGGGCGGGGCGGTGTCGGGTTGCGGGGTGTCCGCGGCATGGATGCCGCGGCCAAGCCCCCAAGGTGAAGTGACCCCCGAGACTTGGACGGGGTCAGGCGGCCGATTGGGCCTGTTGGGCCTGCTCCCGGTACTGTACCGGGCTCAGGCCCTTCAATTTCAACTTGATTCGCTCTTGGTTGTAGTACTGGATGTATTCCACCAGCC
>NZ_JAZKVY010000250.1:0-70869 GCF_036624925.1 Stenotrophomonas sp. A3_2 | reverse complement strand
GCATGGCCCGGCGCTACCAGTGATGATCCGGCGGTCATGCCTGGGTAGCGCCGGGCCATGCCCGGCGGGATGCTACGTCCAGTCGTACGAGAACAGCACCGTGCGGCTCACCGGCTCATACAGCATCACTATCGCGTCGGCGCCGGTGGCGCACCAGTTGTAGCCAGCGACTTCGGCCACTGCGAAGAACTTGTGGCCACCGTGGCGGATGATCGCCAGTTCGGCATCATCTGGAGCATGCCGGTCGTTGGCGGCGTCGGTGAATTCCAGGGTGAAGGCGGCCGGAATATCGGCTGTTTCGATCCAGTTGCCACAGGAAATCCGTCCACCCAGCGTATCCAGGTAATCGCGCTCGCTGGGCTCGTCCTTGCCATAGCGCGAGTAGCAGGCCAGGCGGCCGTGCGTGGCATGGTAGTCACGCGCCTTGGCATAGCTCTCGCGCATCTGCGCGATGTGTTTCCGCGCGTGCTTGTCATCCACCCGATCGCCGATGAAATAGCCCTCGTTGCCGAGGAAGCGCATCTGGTTGCCGGCGGTCAGCTCGAAGGCGATCCAGTTGGTGCTGGTGAAGTCGTTGTGGTGTTCTTCGGTGGTCTCGCCGATGCAGCCGTCGTACGGCTCGATCGGGCACAGCATCGTTGCCACCTGGCCGGCCAGTTCAGGGCGCAGCACACCGAGGTCGATCTTCAGCAGCGGCAGCAGATGCTGGGCGAGCCACGCCTGGTCAGCGGGGAAGACATCGGTAGGGAAGGGGACCATGCCGGGCAGCAGGTCGCGCAGTTCAGTCTGGTGGATCATCTCAGTCCTTTGAATGGGATCGGTAGTGCCGGCCGCTGGCCGGCATGCGCGAAGCATCTGGAGGTTGCCGGCCAGCGGCCGGCACTACCTTCAGGTGGAAGCGCTGCGGATCGCCTCCGGCAGCGGTGCGCTCCTGCCGGTCTGCGTATCCATCCAGACCACCACCACGTTGCCGTCGGAATACAGCTTCGAGTCGTCCTGCTGGTCGACGATGCGGTGGCCGATGGTCACGCTGCTGTTGCCCAGGCGCTCGACGAACAGCTCGACCAGGATGTCGTTGGGCCACACGATCGGCAGGCGGTAGTTGACGTTGGTCGCGGCCACCACCGGTGCGATGCGGTCGGTCATCGACACGCCTTCCACGCCCAGCATCCAGCGCACGCGCGCTTCCTCCAGGTAGGAAATGTACTTGGCGTTGTTGACGTGGCCCATGCTGTCCATGTCACGCCAGCGCACGCTGATCGGGATGCGGGCCAGGATCTTGTGTTCGCTGCTCATCAGGCGTCCTTCTTCTTGCGGGTCGTCGCGGTCTTGCTGGTCTTGCCGGTGCTCCTGGCAGCCACCGCCTTCTTCGCCGGCTTCTCAGGCTTCAGCTTGCGTGCCGGACGGGCGTCGGGCTTGTTGGCCACCGCAGCCGGTTGCTCCGGGCGCGCGCTGGTGGAGGGCAGCATGCGGGCCAGGAACTGGCCGGTGTACGACTGCGGGCAGGCCGCCACATCCTCCGGCGTGCCGGTGACCAGGATGGTGCCACCGCGATGGCCGCCTTCCGGGCCCAGATCCACGATCCAGTCGGCGGTCTTGATCACGTCCAGGTTGTGCTCGATCACCACCACCGTGTTGCCTTCGTCGCGCAGCTTGTGCAGCACGCCCAGCAGCGCTTCGATGTCGTGGAAGTGCAGGCCGGTGGTCGGCTCGTCGAGGATGTACAGGGTGCGGCCGGTATCGCGGCGCGACAGTTCCTTGGACAGCTTCACGCGCTGGGCTTCACCACCGGACAGCGTGGTCGCGCTCTGGCCCAGCTTGATGTAGCTCAGGCCCACGTCCACCAGCGTTTCCAGCTTGCGCGCGATCGACGGCACCGGCTCGAACAGCTTCAGCGCATCCTCGACGGTCATTTCCAGCACGTCGTTGATGTTGAAGCCCTTGTAAAGGATCTCCAGCGTTTCGCGGTTGTAGCGCTTGCCGTGGCAGACATCGCAGGGCACGTACACGTCCGGCAGGAAGTGCATCTCCACCTTGATCAGGCCGTCGCCCTGGCAGGCCTCGCAGCGGCCGCCGCGCACGTTGAAGCTGAAACGGCCCGGCGAATAGCCGCGCGCACGCGCCTCCGGCACCTGTGCGAACAACTCGCGCAGCGGCGTGAACAGGCCGGTGTAGGTGGCCGGGTTCGATCGCGGGGTGCGGCCGATCGGCGACTGGTCGATGTCCACCACCTTGTCGAACAGATCCAGGCCATCAATCTCCCTGTACGGCGCAACCGGGTGCGAGGCACCGTTGATCTCGTTGGCAGCCAGCGAGAACAGGGTATCGTTGATCAGGGTCGACTTGCCCGAGCCGGACACGCCCGTCACGCAGGTCAGCAGGCCCGCCGGAATCGCCAGGTCCACGCCCTTGAGGTTGTTGCCGCTGGCACCGCGCAGGTGCAGCGTCATCTTCGGGTTCGGCGTGTGCCGGCGAGCAGGAATCTCGATCGCGCGCTTGCCGGACAGGTACTGGCCGGTCAGCGAGCGCGGGGCCTCCAGAATGTCCTGCAGGGTGCCCTGGCCGACGATCTCGCCGCCATGCACGCCCGCGCCCGGGCCGATGTCCAGCACGTAGTCGGCCAGGCGGATCGCGTCCTCGTCATGCTCGACCACGATCACCGTGTTGCCCAGGTCGCGCAGGCGGGTGAGGGTGCCCAACAGGCGTTCATTGTCGCGCTGGTGCAGGCCGATCGACGGTTCGTCGAGCACGTACATCACGCCCACCAGGCCGGCGCCGATCTGGCTGGCCAGGCGGATGCGCTGCGCCTCGCCACCGGACAGGGTGTCGGCCTTGCGTTCCAGGGTCAGGTAATCCAGGCCCACATCGACCAGGAAGCCGAGGCGCTCACCGATTTCCTTGACGATCTTCGCGGCGATCTCGCCACGCCAGCCCGGCAGGCTCAGCTCGCTGAAGAACTTCAGCGCCTCGTCGATCGGCAGCACCACCAGCTCCGGCAGTGGGCGGTCGGCCACGAACACGTTGCGTGCCGCCTTGTTCAGGCGCGCGCCGTTGCACTCCGGGCACGGGCGTTCGCTGATGTACTTGGACAGCTCCTCGCGTACCGCCGGCGATTCGGTCTCCTTGTAGCGGCGTTCGAGGTTGGGAATGATGCCTTCGAAGCGGTGCTTGCGCTGGGTGCGGCCGCCGGCTTCGGTGAAGTAGGTGAAGGTGATCGTTTCATCGCCGCTGCCGTACAGCACGGCCTGCTGCACCTTGGCTGACAGGGAGTTCCACGCAGCGTCCACGTCGAACCTGTAGTGCTTGGCCAGCGAGGCGATCAGCTGGAAGTAGTAGGCGTTGCGACGGTCCCAGCCGCGCACCGCACCGGCGGCCAGCGACAGCTCCGGATGCACCACCACCCGCGACGGATCGAAGAACTCGGCCATGCCCAGGCCATCGCAGCCGGGGCACGCACCCATCGGTGCATTGAACGAGAACAGGCGCGGTTCCAGCTCCGGCAGCGAGTAGTCGCAGACCGGGCAGGAGTACTTGGAGGAGAACAGCGTGGGCGAAGCATCGGCGCTGTCCAGGCTCTGCACCGAGGCCATGCCATCGCCCAGCTTGAGCGCCGTTTCAAAGCTCTCGGCCAGGCGCTGCTTGATGTCCTCGCGCGGGCGGAAGCGGTCGATCACCGCCTCGATGGTGTGCTTCTGGCGCAGCGCCAGCGGCGGCACCGCATCGATTTCGTGCAGCTCGCCGTCCACGCGCACACGCACGAAGCCCTGCGCGCGCAGCTGGTCGAAGACCTGTGCGTGTTCGCCCTTGCGGTCACGGATGACCGGGGCCAGCAGCATGTAGCGCTGCTCCGGGTCCAGGGTCAGCACCTGGTCGACCATCTGGCTGACCGTCTGCGCCTCCAGTGGGTAGCCGTGGTCCGGGCAGCGCGGGGTGCCCACGCGTGCGTACAGCAGGCGCAGGTAGTCGTAGATCTCGGTGATGGTGCCGACCGTCGAACGCGGGTTGTGCGAGGTCGATTTCTGCTCGATCGAGATGGCCGGGGACAGGCCTTCGATGTGGTCCAGGTCCGGCTTTTCCATCACGCTCAGGAACTGGCGCGCATAGGCCGACAGCGACTCGACGTAGCGGCGCTGGCCTTCTGCATAGATGGTGTCGAACGCCAGCGAGGACTTGCCCGAACCGGACAGGCCGGTGATCACGATCAGCTTGTCGCGGGGCAGGTCGAGGTCGAGGTTCTTCAGGTTGTGCGTCCGCGCGCCGCGGATGCGGATGAAATCCATCGCCATGGGGGATCCGGTTGTGGGGGCGTTGGCTGGGTGCCGGGCCAGCAGGGAACGGCAATCGGTCAGCCTACCGAGGTGACCAGATGGGGGCAATGGGCGACAATGCCACCCCGGCGTCTCACGTTGTGAGACCGGCCGACAGCTTTGTGTAGGGTCGGGCCATGTGCAGCGGCCTGGACCGCGAACCGTTCAGCCGTGCATGGCTCGGCCTGCAGGTCCGGGCCCGTGGGTCGTTCAGGGGTTGACTTGACCCGCGCCCGCTGATCTGCGTACAATCCCGCTCCTGTCCGCCCTCGATGGCGGCAGTTCAGACCACAATAACTACAGAGGAAGGCCTGGTCATGTACGCAGTACTGGTCACCGGCGGTAAGCAATACCGCGTGGCGCAGGGCGAAAAGCTCCGCATTGAAAAGCTCGAAGTCGAAGTCGGCAGCGAGATCAAGTTCGACAACATCCTGATGCTGGGTGACAGCGATGGCGTGAAGCTGGGCGATGCGCTGAAGGGCGCTGCCGTCACCGCCAAGGTCCTGTCCCAGGGTCGTGCTGACAAGGTGCGGATCATCAAGTTCCGTCGCCGCAAGCACCACATGAAGCGTCAGGGTCACCGTCAGTACTACACCGAAATCGAGATCACCGGCATCGCCGGCTAAGTATCAGGAGAAGCAGTCATGGCACATAAAAAGGGCGTAGGCTCCTCGCGCAACGGTCGCGACTCCAACCCGAAGTACCTGGGCGTCAAGATCTTCGGCGGCCAGGCCATCGAAGCCGGCAACATCATCGTGCGTCAGCGCGGCACCCAGTTCCACCCGGGCACCGGCGTTGGCCTGGGCCGTGACCACACTCTGTTCGCCCTCGTGGACGGCAAGGTGGAGTTCTCGGTCAAGGGCGCCAAGAAGCGCCGCACCGTCAGCATCGTCTCGGCCGACGCCTGATCCAGGCATCGCCGGCACCCGTGCCCCGGCATGGGAGTGCTGCATGAAGAGCCCCGCTTCGGCGGGGCTTTTCGTTAGAGTTGAAGCAAGACCGGCTGGGCCGGGTTACCGGCCCGCGGCCGGCATGACATTCAAGGTGGCGGCCAGCAGGCCGCGCCCATCGCAGGCATCGAAACAATGAAACTGGTAGACGAAGCAGAAATCGAAGTGTTCGCCGGCAACGGCGGCAACGGCTGCATTGGCTTCCGTCGCGAGAAGTTCATTCCGCTCGGCGGCCCGGACGGCGGCGACGGCGGTGCGGGCGGCAGCGTTTACATCCGCGCCGACGAAAACCTGAACACCCTGGTCGACTTCCGCCATGAGCGCATCTTCAAGGCGCAGCGTGGCGAGAACGGGATGGGCCGCCAGGCCTACGGCAAGGGCGGCGAAGACCTGACCATCACCGTGCCGGTCGGCACCGTGGTCATCAACGTTGCCACCGATGAAGTCATCGGCGACCTGACCCGGCACGGCGACCGCCTGCTGGTGGCCAAGGGCGGCCGCGGTGGCCTGGGCAACATGCACTTCAAGAGCTCGACCAATCGCTCGCCGCGCCAGGCGCTGCCGGGCGAGCCGGGTGAGGAGCGCACGCTGAAGCTGGAGCTGAAGCTGCTGGCCGACGTCGGCCTGCTGGGCTTCCCCAATGCCGGCAAGAGCACCCTGATCCGTGCCGTTTCGGCTGCAACGCCGAAGGTGGCCGATTACCCGTTCACCACGCTGTACCCGAACCTGGGCGTGGTGAAGGTGGAGAACCACCGCAGCTTCGTGATCGCCGACATTCCGGGCCTGATCGAAGGCGCTGCGGACGGCGCCGGCCTGGGTGCGCAGTTCCTGCGCCACCTGCAGCGCACCCGCCTGCTGCTGCACCTGGTGGACATCTCGCCGATGGAAGGCGGCGTGGAGGGGATTTCGCCGGTGGAGCAGGTGCGTGCGATCGAACGCGAGCTGGAGAAGCACGATCCGGAGCTGCTGAACAAGCCGCGCTGGCTGGTGCTGAACAAGGCTGACCTGATGTTCGAAGACGAGGCGCAGGCCGCGGCCGAGCAGATCGTCGCCGAGCTGGGCTGGAAGGAGCCGTGGTTCCTGGTCTCCGCGCTGGGCCGCGAAGGTACCTTCCCGATCATGAGCCGGATCATGGCGTTCTTCGATCGCCAGAAGGAAGAGGAGCAGGAAGCCCGCGACGCGCAGTAATGCCGCTGTGGTTCCATGCGAAAAACCCGGCTTCGGCCGGGTTTTTCATTTGGTAGTGCTGGCCGCGCGGCTCCGCGGATCGCCCGGACCGCAGGCAACAAAAAACCCGGCCGGGGCCGGGCTTTTGCCTGCTGCCCAACCCAGGAGGGCAGGGCGGCAACGCCGGATCAGGCGGCCTTGAGGGCCTTGATGCGGTCGTTCAGGCGGCTCTTGTGGCGAGCAGCCTTGTTCTTGTGGATCAGGCCACGCGCGCTGAAGCGATCCAGGATCGGCTGGGCAACGGCGAAGGCGGCTTCGGCGCCGGCGGCATCGTTGGCGTCCAGCGCCTTGATCACTTTCTTGACAGCGGTGCGCAGCATCGAGCGCTGAGCCACGTTGCGCGCGTTGCGCACGACGGTCTGCTTGGCGCGCTTCTTGGCGGACTTGATATTGGCCACGGTGGTGGTTTCCTGAAAAATCGGTGTTATGGGAACAGCAAGCTAGCTAGTATGATGGCGTAAGAAATGCACGTCAAGTCGATTGTCAAGAGGGACGCTGAGTGAGTTCACCCAAGTTGTTGCGGGGCCTGCTGTCGTTCAGCAGCATGACCATGGTCTCGCGCGTTCTCGGACTTGTCCGGGACTTCGTGGTGACCACCACGTTCGGCACCAACGCCATCACTGATGCTTTCTGGGTCGCCTTCAGGGTACCCAATTTCCTGCGGCGTTTGTTCGCCGAGGGCTCGTTTGCCACCGCTTTCGTGCCCGTGTTCACGGAAGTGAAGGAAACCCGCAGCCACGCCGAACTGCGCGAACTGATGGCGCGCACCGCCGGCACCCTGGGCGGGGTGCTGATGCTGGTCACCGCACTGGCCCTGATCTTCGCGCCGCAGCTGGCCTCGGTCTTCTCCAGTGGCGTCGATACCGACCCGGTCAAGCAGGGCCTGCTGGTCGACCTGTTCCGCCTGACCTTCCCGTTCCTGATGTTCGTCTCGCTGACCGCACTGGCCGGCGGTGCGCTGAACAGCTTCCAGCGCTTCGCGATGCCGGCGCTGACCCCGGTCATTCTCAACCTGTGCATGATCGCCGGTGCGCTGTGGCTGGCGCCGCGGCTGGGCGGCACGCCAGAAAAGCAGATCCTGGCGCTGGGCTGGGCGGTGCTGGCGGCCGGCATCCTGCAGTTGCTGTTCCAGCTGCCCTCGCTGAAGGGCATCAACCTGCTGACCCTGCCGCGCTGGGGCTGGAGCCATCCGGGCGTGCGCAAGGTGATGACGCTGATGGTGCCGACCCTGTTCGGTTCCTCTGTGGCGCAGATCAACCTGCTGCTGGACACGGTGATCGCGGCCAAGCTGACCGATGGCTCGCAGTCCTGGCTGTCGCTGGCCGACCGCTTCCTGGAGCTGCCGCTGGGCGTGTTCGGCGTGGCGCTGGGCACGGTGATCCTGCCGGCGCTGGCCCGCCATCACGTCAGTACCGACCGCGAGGGCTTCTCGCGCTCGTTGGACTGGGGCCTGCGCATGACCCTGCTGATCTCGGTGCCGGCCATGCTGGGCCTGCTGCTGCTGGCCGAGCCGCTGATCGCGACCATCTTCCAGCACGGCCAGTTCAGTGCCTTCGATACCCGCATGACCGCGTTGTCGGTGTACGGCCTGAGCTTCGGCCTGCCGGCGTTCGCCCTGTTGAAAGTGGTACTGCCGGCTTTCTACGCCCGCCAGGACACCAAGACGCCGGTGCGCGCGGGTGTGGCCGCGCTGGTGGCCAACATGGTGTTCAACTTCGCCCTTCTGGCGGTGTTGTACCAGGTGATGGTGCCGGACGAGCTGAAGGCGCAGGGCGTGATGGCGGCCATCGGCAAGCAGCCGGGCCTGCACCTGGCGCTGGGCATTGCCAGTGCGCTGTCCAGTTACCTGAACCTGGGCCTGCTCTGGTACTGGCTGGGCAAGACCGATGTCTACCGCCGCCGGCCGGGCTGGGCTGGCTATCTGCTGCGGCTGCTGCTGGCCTGCGCGGCCATGGTCGGGGTGCTGCTGGCCCTGCTGCACTGGCTGCCAGGCTTCTCGGCGATGACTGTGTGGGAGCGGATCGGCGCCCTGGCGCTGCTGGTCGGTGGCGGTGGCGCGACCTACGCGGTTGCCATGGTGGCGATGGGCTTCCGCCCGCGCGACCTGCGTGGGCATTGATCGTGCGCCGTGACGGCTATACTTCAGGGTTACACCATTGAAGCGGCGGCCCCGGTCGGGCCGGAACGAGAGTTGATGAGCAGGCTGTTCAGAAGCGTGGAGGGCGGGGCGCTGTTCCCCAACGGAAGCGTGGTCTGTATCGGTGCATTTGACGGCCTCCACCTGGGCCATCGTGCGCTGGTGCGCCACGCGGTTGCCCGCGCGCGCGCCTTGGGCGTGGCCGCAGTGGCCGTGGCATTCGAGCCGCTGCCGCGTGAATTCTTTTCCCAGGGCACGCCGCCACCGCGGCTGACCCTGGCCCGCAGCAAGGTCGAGATCCTGCGCGAGCTCGGTGTGGATGCGATCGGACTGCTGCGTTTCGACGCGGCGATGGCAGCGATGCCGGCCGAGGATTTCGTCCACCGGCTGCTGGCCCACCGCCTGGGCGCACGCGAAGTGTGGATCGGCCCGGAGTTCTGCTTCGGCAACCGCCGCCGTGGCGACCTGGCCCTGCTGCAGAAGATGGGCGCTGCACTGGGCTTCACCGCGGGCGAGATCGAAGCGGTGGATCTGCATGGCGAGCGCATTTCCAGCACCCGCATCCGCCAGCTGCTGCAGCAGGGCGACTTCGCCCGTGCCAACGACCTGCTGGGCCGTCCCTACGCGATCAGCGGCCGGGTGGTGCGCGGTCGACAGCTTGGCCGTACGCTGGGTTTCCCCACTGCCAACCTGCGTTTCCCGAAGACGCCGGCGCTGTCGGGTATCTACGCGACCTGGGTGCATGGTGTGTTCGACCAACCGTGGCCATCGGTGTCCAGCTTCGGCACGCGGCCGACGGTGGAGGGCGTGGAGCCGCTGCTGGAAGCCCACCTGTTCGATTTCCAGGGTGACCTGTACGGTCGCCACATCGACGTGGAATTCGTCGCCAAGCTGCGCGACGAAGAGAAGTTCAATGATCTGGCGGCGCTGACCGACCAGATGCACCGCGACGCCGAACAGGCGCGCGCCATCCTTTCCGAACATAGATTGCGAGCCACTGCGTGAGCCAGGACTACAAGACCACCCTGAACCTGCCAGCCACCGAATTCCCGATGCGCGGCGACCTGCCCAAGCGCGAGCCGGGCATTCTGGCGCGGTGGGAAGCGCAGGGGCTCTACCAGCAGCTGCGCGACAACGCCGCCGGCCGCCCGCTGTTCGTGCTGCACGACGGCCCCCCGTACGCCAACGGCCGCATCCACCTCGGCCACGCGGTCAACAAGATCCTGAAGGACATCATCGTCAAGTCGCGCTACCTGGCCGGCTTCGATGCGCCCTATGTGCCGGGCTGGGACTGCCATGGCCTGCCGATCGAGATTGCGGTGGAAAAGAAGTGGGGCAAGGTCGGCACCAAGCTCGACGCCGTCGAATTCCGCCAGAAGTGCCGCGAGTTTGCCGAAGAGCAGATCAACATCCAGCGCGTGGACTTCAAGCGGCTGGGCGTGACCGGTGACTGGGACAACCCGTACAAGACCCTGAGCTTCGACTTCGAAGCCAACGAGATCCGCGCGCTGTCCAAGGTCGTGGCCAACGGTCACCTGGTGCGCGGCGCCAAGCCGGTGTACTGGTGCTTCGACTGTGGCTCGGCGCTGGCCGAGGCCGAGATCGAGTACCAGGAAAAGGAATCGCCGGCGATCGACGTGGCCTACGCCGCGCGCGATGCCCAGGCCATCGGCCAGGCGTTCGGCGTGAGCGTGCCGGCCGACGTGGAAGTGGCCGTACCGATCTGGACCACCACCCCGTGGACGCTGCCGGCCTCGCTGGCGGTGTCGCTGGGCGCGGAGATCCGCTACGTGCTGGCCGAAGGCCCGGCGCACAACGGCAAGCGCCGTTGGCTGGTGCTGGCTGCGGCGCTGGCCGAGCGCGCGCTGCAGCGCTATGGCGTCGAAAACGTGGTGCTGCACGGTGAAACCACCGGTGCGGCGCTGGAGAACCAGCTGCTGGCGCACCCGTTCTACCCGGAGCGCGAGATCCTGGTACTCAACGGCGACCACGTCTCCGACGAGGACGGTACCGGTGCGGTGCACACCGCCCCCGGCCACGGCCAGGAAGACTTCGTGGTCAGCCAGAAGTACGGCCTGCTGGACAAGTACAACGCCGGCCAGGTGACCCCGATCGACGGTCGTGGCGTGTACCTGGAATCGACCCCGCCGGCCGGTGACGTGGTGCTGGCCGGCCAGCACCTGTGGAAGGCGCAGGAGGCCATCGTCGGCGTGCTGCGCGACAACGGTTCGCTGCTGGCGTTCCATCCGATCCGCCACAGCTACCCGCACTGCTGGCGCCACAAGACGCCGGTGGTGTTCCGCGCCACCCCGCAGTGGTTCATCTCGATGGACAAGGCCAACCTGCGCAACGATGCGCTGGCCGCCATCGACACCGTCGGCTGGTTCCCGACCTGGGGCAAGGCGCGCATCCAGAGCATGGTCGACGGCCGCCCGGACTGGACCATCTCGCGCCAGCGCACCTGGGGCGTGCCGATCGCACTGTTCACCCACCGGCAGACCGGCGAGATCCATCCGCGTTCGGTGGAGCTGATGCAGCAGGTCGCCGACCGCGTCGAAGCCGAGGGCATCGACGTGTGGTACTCGCTGGATGCCGCCGAACTGCTGGGCGCTGAAGCCGCCGACTACGAGAAGGTCACCGACATCCTCGACGTCTGGTTCGATTCGGGCGTGACCCATGAAGGCGTGCTCGCCGCGCGTGGCTTCGGCAAGCCGGCCGACCTGTACCTGGAAGGTTCCGACCAGCACCGCGGCTGGTTCCAGTCCTCGCTGCTGACCGGCGTGGCGATCGACAAGCGCGCCCCGTACAAGCAGTGCCTGACCCACGGCTTCACCGTGGATGAGCACGGCCGCAAGATGTCCAAGTCGCTGGGCAACGGCATCGAGCCGCAGGACATCATGAACAAGCTGGGCGCGGACATCCTGCGCCTGTGGATCGCCTCGGCCGACTACAGCAACGAGATGTCGCTGTCGCAGGAGATCCTGAAGCGCAATGCCGATGCCTACCGCCGCCTGCGCAACACCGCACGCTTCCTGCTCGGCAACCTGGACGGCTTCGACCCGGCGCTGCACCTGCAGCCGCTCGAGCAGATGGTCGCGCTGGACCGCTGGATCGTGCATCGCGCGTGGGAGCTGCAGGAGAAGATCAAGGCGGCCTACGACGGCTATAACATGGCCGAGATCGTGCAGCTGCTGCTGAACTTCTGCAGCGTGGACCTGGGCTCGCTGTACCTGGACGTGACCAAGGATCGCCTGTACACGATGCCGACCGATTCGCACGGTCGCCGTTCGGCACAGAGCGCGATGTACCACATCGCCGAAGCGTTCACCCGCTGGGTCGCGCCGATCCTGACCTTCACCGCCGACGAGCTGTGGGGCTACCTGCCGGGCGAGCATGCTGGCCATGTGCTGTTCACCACCTGGTACGACGGCCTGGCGCCGCTGCCGGCCGATGCCCAGCTCAACGCCGCCGACTTCGACCAGCTGCTGGCCGTGCGCGAACAGGTGGCCAAGGTGCTCGAGCCGATGCGGGCAAACGGCGCGATCGGTGCCGCACTGGAAGCGGAGATCACCATTGCCGCCAGCGAGGAGCAGGCCGCGCGCTGGCAGCCGCTGGCCGATGAACTGCGTTTCCTGTTCATCAGTGGCGACGTGCAGGTGCGCCCGGCGACCACCGACGAGGTGTTCGTCAGTGCCCAGCCGACCAGCAAGGCCAAGTGCGTGCGCTGCTGGCACCACCGCGCCGACGTCGGCAGCAACGCCGATCATCCGGAACTGTGCGGCCGTTGCGTAAGCAACGTGACCGGCGCCGGCGAAGTGCGGAGCTGGTTCTGATGGCCGCGCCCCGTCCGCATCCGAACGCCCTGGTCTGGCTGCTGCTGTCGGCCGCCATCATCGGCCTGGACCAGTGGTCCAAGGCCTGGGTGCTGTCGAGCCTGCCGGAGTTCCAGCCGGTGGTGGTCATCGATGGCTTCTGGAACTGGTACCGCACCTACAACACCGGCGCGGCATTCAGTTTCCTGAGCGACGCCGGTGGCTGGCAGAAGTACTTCTTCACTGCACTGGCTATCGCCATCAGCGGCCTGATGGCCTGGTGGCTGCGCGGCACCGCGCGCGGCAACTGGAAGGCCGCGGTGCCGTATGCGCTGATCATCGGCGGCGCCATCGGCAACGTGATCGACCGCCAGGTGCACGGCCACGTGGTCGACTTCATCCAGTGGTACGTGGGCAGCTACACCTGGCCCTCGTTCAACATCGCCGACTCGGCCATCGTGGTGGGTGCCATCGGCATCGCCCTGTTTGGCCTGTTCGACGGCAGGTCCGCCAAAAAGGCGGATAATGCCAATCCGAAACCGTAAGCCGGCCGCTGCCGGGAGATTGAACTGATGGATGTGCTGCTCGCCAACCCGCGTGGTTTCTGTGCCGGTGTCGATCGTGCGATCGAGATCGTCAAGCGCGCGATCGAAACGCTGGGCGCGCCCATCTACGTCCGCCATGAAGTGGTGCACAACCGCTTCGTGGTCGACGACCTGAAGCAGCGCGGCGCGATCTTCGTCGAGGAACTCGACGAAGTGCCGGACAACAACACGGTGATCTTCAGCGCCCATGGCGTGTCCCAGGCCGTGCGCCAGGAAGCCGAGCGCCGTGGCCTGAAGGTGTTCGACGCCACCTGCCCGCTGGTGACCAAGGTCCACTTCGAAGTCGCCCGCCACTGCCGTGCCGGCCGTGACGTGGTGTTGATCGGCCACGCCGGTCACCCGGAGGTGGAAGGCACCATGGGCCAGTGGAACCGCGAAGCCGGCACCGGCCAGATCTACCTGGTGGAAGACGTGGAGCAGGTTGCCACGCTGCAGATCAACCAGCCGGACAACTTCGCCTACACCACCCAGACCACGCTGTCGGTGGATGACACGCGCGGCATCATCGATGCGCTGCGCGAGCGGTTCCCGGCGATGCAGGGCCCGAAGAACGACGACATCTGCTACGCCACGCAGAACCGCCAGGATGCCGTGCGCGATCTGGCCAAGCGCTGCGACCTGGTGCTTGTGGTCGGTTCGCCGAACAGCTCCAACTCCAACCGCCTGAGCGAGCTGGCCCGCCGTGAAGGCGTGGAGTCGTACCTGATCGATGGCGCGCACGAGATCGACCCGGCGTGGGTGGCGGGCAAGCAGCACATCGGCGTGACCGCTGGCGCCTCGGCGCCGCAGGTGCTGGTCGACGGCGTGCTGGCACGCTTGGCCGAGCTGGGTGCCAGTGGCGTGTCCGAGCTGGACGGCGAGCCGGAATCGATGGTGTTCGCGCTGCCGAAGGAACTGCGCCTGCGCCTGGTCGACTGACCGGGAAAGGCCTCATCCACGCATGGCGTGGATAAGCACATCCATGACCTTTGGCCATGGGGCCGGCCATCGCACAGGCCTAGCATCGGAGGATTCTCCGATGCTGGAAGTTGCCGATGAAGACCCGTGCCCTGGCGATGTCGTTGCTGTTCGCGCTGGCCGCCACGCCCGCGCTGGCGCAGGCCTCGCCATCGGGTGATGCCGCAGCCCCAGGCCTGCTGCGCATCGATGTGGATGCACGTGACCTTGCCCGTCGCATCTTCAAGGTGACCGCCACCGTGCCGGTCAAGCCCGGTCCGGTCACCCTGCTGTACCCGCAGTGGATTCCCGGCAACCATTCGCCCACCGGCCCGATCGACAAGCTGGCCGGCCTGCGCGTGACCGCCAACGGCAAGCCGCTGGGCTGGCAGCGCGACCAGTACAACGTCTATGCGTTCAAGGTGGACGTGCCCGAGGGCGTCAGCGAGATCGTCGCCCACTTCGATTTCCTGTCCTCGCAGGGCGGCAGCCAGGGGCGGGTGGTGATGACCCCGGAAATGCTCAACCTGCAGTGGAACGCCAATTCGCTGTATCCGGCCGGCGTAGACGCGCGCAACCTGCAGGCGCAGGCCAGCGTGACCCTGCCCAAGGGCTGGTCGTTTGCCACGGCGCTGGAAACCGCGCACCGCGTCGGCGATACCGTGGTGTTCAAGCCGATCTCCTATGACCATCTGGTCGATTCGCCGTTGTTTGCCGGCGAGCACTACCAGCGCATCGATCTCGATCCGGGCGCGAAGGTGCCGGTGCACCTCAATGTGTTTGCCGACGAAGCCAAGTCGCTGAAGCCGACCGACGCGCAGATCACGATGCACCGCGCGCTGGTGCAGCAGGCCGACAAGCTCTATGGCGCGCGTCACTACAACCATTATGAATTCCTGCTGGCCTTGACCGATCGTCTTGGCGGCATCGGCCTGGAGCATCACCGCTCCAGCGAGAACAGCGCCGACCCGGGTTACTTCACCGAGTGGGACCGCAACGCGTGGATGCGCGATCTGCTGCCGCACGAGTACACCCATTCCTGGAACGGCAAGTACCGTCGCGGTGCCGACCTGGCCACCGCCAATTTCAACGTGCCGATGGGCGACAGCCTGCTGTGGGTGTACGAGGGCCAGACCCAGTTCTGGGGCCAGGTGCTGGCCGCACGCTCCGGGCTGTGGTCGGTCGCGCAGGCGCGCGACATGCTGGCCAATGTGGCCGCGACCTATGACCGTGGTCGCCCAGGCCTGGCGTGGCGGCCGTTGCAGGACACCACCAACGACCCGACCATCGCCCAGCGCCGCACGTTGCCGTACCGCAACTACCAGATGAGCGAAGACTATTACTCCGGCGGCCAGATGCTGTGGCTGGAAGTGGAAGGCAAGCTGCGCGAACTGAGTGGCAACCGCCGCAGCCTGGATGACTTCGCGCGCGCCTTCTTCGGCGTCGGCAATGGCGACTGGGACGTCAACCCGTACACCTTCGACGACGTGGTCGCGACCTTGAACGGCATCGCGCCGTACGACTGGGCGACGTTCCTGCGCGGGCGCCTGGACGGCCACGGCGCGTTGACCGGTGGCCTGGAGCTGGCGGGCTGGAAGCTGGTCTACCGCGATACGCCGAACGATGCCTACAAGGCGCAGGAGAAGCGCGCCAAGGCCGCATTGCTGGCGTACTCGCTGGGTGCGACGGTGCTCGACAACGGTACGGTCGGCGACGTGATCTGGGACAGCCCGGCCTTCAACGCCGGCTTGGCGCCTGGCATGAAGGTGATTGCCGTTGGCGGCCGCGAGTACAGCAGCCAGCGCCTGAAGGATGCGGTAGCTGCGGCGGCGAAGGACAAGGCGCCGATCGTGCTGCTGGTGAAGCAGTTCGACCGCATTGAAACCATGAGCATCGCTTACCACGGTGGCCTGCAGTACCCGGTGCTGGAGCGCATCACCGGCAAGCCTGACCGCCTTGCGGAGCTGTGGAAGCCACGATGAAGCCGCGCGCCGGCGATGGCGTGATCCTGCTGATGGCGATCCTCGCCATCATCGGTGCGTTCCTGGACGGTGACGGGCGCTGGCTGCATTGGCTGGCGAAGCCGGCGACCACGCTGCTGATCGCTGCCATCGCCTGGCGGGTGCGTGATCCTGCGCAGCCGACCTACCGGCGCGCGGTGCTGGCCGGCATGCTGCTGTCGTGCGTGGGTGACATCGCGCTGATGCTGCCGATGGACGCGTTCGTACCGGGGCTGGTGGCGTTCCTGCTGGCGCACCTCTGCTACATCGTCGCCTTCCGCGATGGCCTGCGTGCCGGGCGTGGGCTGCTGGCCGCCAGCGTCCTGCTGGCGGCCTTTGCCGTACTCAATGTGCTTGGCCTGTGGCCGCACCTGCCGGTGCCGATGCGTGTGCCGGTGCTGGCATACGTGGTGGTGCTGGCATCGATGGCAGCGCTGGCCCTGGCACGGCAGTGGCGCAGCCCGCAGCCCGGTGCCGTGGAAGCCCGAAGCGCCCGCTGGGCCGCGGCAGGTGCATTGCTGTTCGTCGCCAGCGATTCCCTGCTGGCCTGGGACCGCTTCGCCGGTGGCCTGCCGTTGGCCAGCCTGCTGGTGTTGTCCACGTACTATGGCGCGCAGTACGCCATCGCCCGCTCGGTGAAACAGCAAAAAGGGGACGGAGGGGATTAAGTCGCAATCCGCACCAAGGCACATACGACTTAACCCCTCCGTCCCCTTTTTGTGCGGCCTATCGGTGGTTCACGCCGCGCAGGGTGCCCTGCGCATCGAACTGCAGGCGCACGGATTCGCGGTCACCGGCCACTTCGTCCGGCAGCCACACCAGCTTGCCGCCCTTGCGCACGATCACATACACGTGGCCGACTTCGGATGCGGGGTTCTGCAGGGCATTGCGTTGTTCCTGCAATGCCTGCGCCACGCGCGGCACGGCCTCGAAATCGATGCTGGCCAGGGATGTGCTGCTGCGCTGCAGGCTGATGGTCGGCGCGAACTGCTGCGGGTTCACCGGATTGCCCTTGCGCCATTGGCCACGCTCGAAGTGGTAGCTGTCGACGTGGGTCGGCTGCTGCGGGTCGACCAGGTCCAGGTTGATGCGGCCATCGTCGTAGAAGTGGATGCTGTGGAACACCGTCAACCGGTGCCCGGCCAGTGCAGGCATCTGTTCCAGTGCCTGGCGGGCGGCCAGCAGGTAGTCCGCATCGAACAACCGGTTGCTGCGTTCGGGAACCGGCATTGATCGCGGTTCGGGAATCGGGGCGAGCGAAGCGGGCCTCTCGCGCGATGGCGGCATGGTGATCGGCGCGGTCGCGCGGTCAGCCTGCACCGAATGCCCCAGTGTTTCGCATATCGTCTGCAGCGCACCACCGGCAACGGCGGCGCCGGCCAGCACCAGCAGCACGGCGGAAAATACCACGGGTGTGGAAGGCGACCGCTTCATACAGCCTCCAGGCGCACATTGCTGCGGTCATCCGGGTCGTACAGCAGCGTGACCTGCTCGCGTGGAACGTTGGCCAGCTCGATCAACGGGATGAAGCGGCGCACGCTCACCTGCTGTATGCCACCTTCGCGGTCGGTGTATTCCAGCTGGAACTCCACCTGCGGCTGTTCGTTGAGGTAGGTGCCGGTCTGGCGCACCTTCAATACCCGGGCCTCCACACCGATGCCGCGGTACTTCAGCGCGTCTCCGCGGGCATCGGCGTGCAGCAGGCGGCCGAGCAGGCGCAGTCCCAGCGCATAGCCACACAGCACCAGCGGGCATACCAGCAGCGGGTGACCGAACGACAGGAAGGTCCAGCCCAGCCCCTCGTTCTGCAGCCGGTAGGCCAACACATAGGCAGCGGCAACGGCTGCGATGCCGAGTGCTGCACCGATGCCACGCCGCCACAGGCTGGCGACATTCAGTTCGGGCTGGGCACCGTCCAGTACCACGTCGGGAACGCGCCCGGCACCCGGCTCAGGCGTGCATCGACGTGCCTGCCGACGCCGAAGCGCTGCAGTTGCGGCTTGCTGTCGACTACCAGCAGCTGTTCGCGGATCGGCGTGCCGGACAGGTTCTTGAAGGACAGCTGCAGTTTCCATTGCGCGAAGCCACGCACCTGCACGCCGGTCTGTTCAGCGTGTTCGATCAGCGCATCGCGTGGTTCGCCATCGGCGAGGATCGAGCGAACGCGATGCAGGGCGCGTGGTGGGCCGAGCAGCAGGAAATGCAGGAACGCGAACAGCAGAGCGAGCCATGCAGCGAGCGACAGTGCCAGCAGCAACAGTGCCAGCCACGGTGCACTGCGATCAGCCAGCGCCACCGGCCACGAGGTGCCGAAATAGAGAATGCAGGGGAAGGGCAACGCGAAGAACAGCAGGAACGCGCCCCAGAACCAGAGATAGGCCTTCATGGGGGGAGGTCGCAGACCGGTGGAACAGGCCGCGTAGGTTACTACGCTCAGCGGAACTGCAGGGTAAGCAGGTAGTAGCGGCCGAGCGGATCATCCAGCCCCGGCATCTGCCCGCCATTGCCGACCAGGTAGTTCACCGGTTGCGTGTCGAGCACGTTGTGCACGTCCAGCGCCGCGACGACGCGCGGGCCGAGGCGGCGTGCCAGGTGCAGGTTCCAGCGCAGCTGGCGCGGATTCATGCAGTGGTTCTGTTCGGCCTGATCCTGCGGGCATTCGGCCCCCGGCAGCCAGGCACGGGTGCGACCGACCTGGTTGCCGCGCAGGGCGACGTCCCAGTTGCTGTTCTGCCATTGCGCGTTCAACACCGCAGCCAGTTCGGGTGTCACATGGCCGCGCAGGTCCACGGCGGCCCCGTGGTCACGGCGCCGACGCAGTTCCTGCTGCTTCAGCGCATCGAGTGAGAACAACCATTGGCCGTTCCTGCCGCTGTCGATGCGGTACTCGCCACGCAGGACCCAGTTGCGGGAGGTGGTGCGGCCGATGTTGTCGAACGACAGGCGCAGGCTGCTCAGGTAGCCGTCGTCATCCAGCTCCCAGGTGCTGCGATTCCACACCGCGTCGCTTGGCTGCAGGGCGAGGATCTCGTTGCGCAGTTCCACGATGTTGTGGGTCAGCGACAACGAAAACGTGTCGTTGGGTGTCCATGTGGCGGCCAGCGAATGGCTGCGCGATCGCTCGGCCTTCAGTGCATCGTTCTCAACCACGTTGGCCGTGACGCTGCAGCCGCCACTGGCCGTGGCCATTGCACATTCAGGAAGGGCACTGGACACCGGAAGCGTGATCGACCCGAAGTAGCCCGGGGGGCGCCGTTGCTCGAACAGGCTCGGCGCACGGTAGCCGCGTCCGCTGGCCAGCAGGAACGACCAGTGAGGCGTCGGGGTCCAGCGCAGTCCGGCACGTGGCGAGAACGCCATGAAGCCGTCGTCGCGGTCCCAGCGTGCGGCCAGGTCCGCGCGCAGCGTGGGTGCCAGTGGCAGGCCCAGCTCGGTATAGACACCGCTGCTTTGCCGCGACAGGCGGCGTTGCTGCTGCGGCAAACCCAATGCAAGGTCGCCCTGGCTCAGCAGCGCATCCGGATGCGAGGTCCAGCGCTCATGGCGCAGGTCGATGCCGGTCGCCAGTTGCGCATTGCCCCCAGCCATCGCCATCAGCTCACGCTGCACGCCCCACCAGCCCTGCCACTGTGCAGTGCTGCCGCGGTTGCGGATGGATGGGAACAGCGCGTCCATATCGGCTGCCGGCGGCGCGTCGAAGCCGGGAATGAACCTGCGTGCCTGCGTTGCTTCAAGCAGCAGCGCCGTGCGCACCGTGCCTGCCGTGGACAAGGTGACTTCGCTGCGCTGCGCACTGATGCCGGCTTCCCAGCTGCGCCGGCCCTGGTCACGTCCGATGCCGAAGGTGACGTCCGTATCGGTGGCGCGGACCTTGGGACGCACGTTGCCGGCCTCACGCAGCACACTGTTGAAGGTGATGCCCCGCGACACCACCGCAACGGCGGTCGGGCCCAGGTCGAAGCGCTGGCGGTTGTGACTGGCCCGCACCTCGGCATAGGCATAGCGTCCCTCACCCCGTTCGTGCCGGTAGCGGAGGTAGGCCGACGCGGTATCCGAGGCCGGTTGCAGCGAACGCGGCCGGGCGCTGTCGAACCAGCAGCCGTCCTCGCGCCGCTCCAGGGGCGGCTCGCAGCGCCGCGCGGGCACGTACCAGTTGCCCAGGATCGCGCCGATCGGATACAGCGAGGTTTCCGCATGCCAGTCACGCTGGTCACCGGCGACATGTTCGACACGGTGCAGATCGAGACCGGCAAACCAGCGGTCTCCGTTGCCACGTGCGCCGCCCGTGGCGGCCTGCAGGCGGTACTGGCCCGCGTCGCCAAGGCTGCTGAGCCCGGTCTGCAGCATGGCTTCGGGCCCATCGGCCTGGTCGCGCAGGATGATGTTGACCACGCCGGACATGGCATCGGCGCCATAGATGGCCGAGGCACCGCCGCGTACCAGTTCGATGCGGTCGACGAAGCTCAGCGGAATGCCGCCGAGGTCGGTCAGCCCACCCTGTTCCAGCGACACCATCGGATAGCGCGGCAGGCGCCGGCCATTGACCAGGAACAGCGTCGCCCGCGGTCCCATGCCATCGAGGCTGGTGGTGGCCGCTGCACCCACCGGCAGGTACTGCGAATCGCCGCCGCGCGAGGTGCTCATGGCAGGATGGCCGTTCATGCCGGGCAGGTGCCGCAGCAGGTCGAACAGGTTGCCGTAGCCACTGCGCAGGATGTCGTCACGATCAATGGTGGTGACTGGCAGCGTGGTCTGCACCGAAGAGCGTGGCAGCCGGCTGCCGGTGACGTGGATGGGAGCCAGTTCCACCTCGTGCGGCGTGTCGGCGGACCTGGGAGGCGGGCGCGGCAGACGCGGGGCGGTGAACGCTGCCGGCGGCTTGGCAGGCTCGGCATGGACCCGCCGCACGACAAAAGCACCCGAGGACGTGCGCAGGATGTTCACCGGCAGGCCGGCAACCAGTTGCTTCAGCGAAGCCCCGGTATCGCGCTGGCCACGGGTGCCATCGGTGCGCAGACCCTCCAGTTCACGTGCGTCGAACAGCAGGGCGGTGCCACTCTGCCGGGCCCATTGCTGCAGTGCCGGTACCAGTGGGCCGGCGCCCACGTCGATCGCCAGCGTGCCCGCGGGCGTGCCGGCATCGGCCATCGGTACTGCGGCAACGCCCAGGGCAAGGCATAGCAGGGCCCGGAGCAGCCCCCACTGCAGCGCACCCGGACCTGCCTTCACTGCCGGTCTCCTCAGTACGTGCGGCGCAGTTCCAGCGCGCCATCCGGACGCGTCTGGCCAGCCACGGACCACCCCAGTTCCAGCGCCGACAGCAGTTCCTGCGCATCGCCGGCACGGAAGGTACCGCTCACGGCCAGGCTGGCGATCTCAGGATCGGCGATCACCAGCGGCGTGCGGCCGTAACGGTTCATGCGTTCGACCACGATCGACAGGGGGGTGGCATCGAACACCAGTTGCCCCTGCAGCCAGCCTTCAGCGGCGGCAGTGGAGGAGAGGGCAGGGCCTGGCTGGATACGGCCGGAAGGCAGAACCTGCAGCTGCTGGCCGGGCGCCAGCGTGTGCTGCGCTGCGCCGCTGCTGACTTCGACGGCACCTTCCAGCAGCGCGACCTCGACCAGGCCGTCGCGCAGGCGTTCCACCTGGAAGGTCGTGCCGATGTCGCGGATCGTACTGTCGCCGGCGCGCAGTTGCAGCGCCTTGTTCGACGGTGCGACCTGCAGTTGCAGCCGGCCCTGCTCCAGCACCAGCTCACGATGGCGCCAGCCGAAGCGGGCGCGGAGAGTGGTGCCAGCATCCAGCATGGCGACGCTGCCATCGGCCAGTGTCTGCTGCTGTGGCTGGTGCGAATCATTGGCGTAGACCTGTGGCGTCGGGTTGCCGTCGACGGCAGCCATCCAGCCGATGCCGATCGCCATGCAGACACCGGCAGCAGCGGCCACGCCCGGCAACCAGCGCCGGCGCGGCGGACGCGCCGCGCGTGCCGCAGCGGTCCGCAGCCAAGGGTCAGCCGCAAGCCCAGCGCCCTTCTGGAACAGGGTTTCGGCCTGCACCCAGGCTTTGACGTGGGCCGGATCTTCGGCCAGCCAGTCCTCGAACGCTTCGCGTTCGGCCGATGTGCAGTCCGGGGCTTCCAGGCGGGCTACCCAGGCGCTGGCGCGTTCAAACAGCTGTGCATCATCCCTGTGCGGGGTGCCACTCATTGGCCGTCCCTGTCGTTGTGCAGTGGATCCGATCCCAACTCCCGACGCAGGCCCTGCAGGGCGCGGGCGATATGTTTTTCCACGGTCTTGGCAGTAATTCCACAATGCCGCGCGATCTGCGTGTAGCTCATGCCGGTGATGCGGTTGAGCAGATAGACCTCGCGTGCGCGTTCGGGCAGCTTGAACAGGGCCTGCCGCAGCAGGGACAGCATCTGCCCCGACTCGGCCTGGCGCAATGGATCGGGCGAGGAACTGGACGGTTCGTCGCTGCCATCGTGTTCGGCCAGCGGCAGATGCGGCCGCGACAGCGGTGAGCGGCCGCGGTCTGCCAGGCGGTTGCGGGCGATACGATACAGCAGCAGGCGCAGTTCGTCCGGACCCTGTGCGCGGTAGCGGATCAGCCGCTCCATGCAGTCCTGCGCGATATCCTCCGCATCCTCAGGCCCAACCCCCCGCGTGCGCAGGAACGCGCACAGCGGTGCGCGCTCTTCGCGCACGAACGCGATGAAGGCATCCGCAGGTGCGGGTAGCTCCGGCGCGCGATGGAGCAGGGGAGACGGGGTGGACAGGGCTGGCCTCGACGGTGGGTGGCGAATGCGTCGTCGAGTTTTACGCGACGATGACCGGATGGGGAAGAGTGTGCATCGATCGAATTCCCATTGTGAATGTATTCATTTTTTAGGATCCGTTCCACTGGGGGAGATCACCCCGCTGTGGCGTTGATCGCTCCATCCGCGTGTTGCGGGTGGAGAGAGAGCACATGAAGTATTCGACGTTGAGCCTGGCCCTGGCCGGGCTGATGGGCGTTGCCGCCATATCCGTGGTGGATGACGTCATGGCAATGAATTATCACGTGCAGGGCGATCGCATCTTCCTGAGTGGCGATGTGACCTACGCCGACGTGGTGTCCCTGCCGGCACTGCTGGCCAAGGCGCAGGCCGAAGGCCGGCCGGTCCGCGAGGTGGTGCTGCGCACGTCCAACGGTGGTGCGTTGATCGCCGGCGAGTGGCTGCAGGGCATCATCCGCACTTCCGGACTGAACACCATCGTGTCCGGCAATTGCATCTCGTCCTGCTCGATCATGCAGTCTGGTGGCGTCGAACGCTATCTGGCCGGCGATCTGCCGCTCATCGACTCGGTGCAGATCCACGCGGCCAGCAGCGGCGGCAAGGTGATCTACACGCCGTCGCCGCGCATGACCCAGATCTACACCGGCAACTACGGTGGTGGCATGGATGCCGGGCTGCTGCACAAGGCCATGTACGAAGTGGTGAAGCCGAACGGCCTGCTGGTGTTTCGCGATCCGGCACGCAGCACCGGTTCCTCGGTCACTTTCGACCCCGATGGCAGTGGCAGCAAGCTGGAGTCGTTCCCCGGCCAGGATATCTACAGCAACAGGATCATCACCGCGAACGGGTACCGCGATCCGGGCGACACCTTGAATGTCACCGCCAACGTGACCGGCGACATCAACCCCGGCTACCTGCGTACCGGACGCCAGTTGCAGGCGTTCGTCGATGATGATTTCGCGCGCTGGAATACCGACTGGCGATCCACCTACATCAATCTCGCGCAGAGCATCTACAACGCATCCAGCAAGGGTCCGCAGGGCATCGGTGCGCTGTCGGTGCAGGGTTACCTCAGTGACCCGGACATCCAGGACCTGTTGCTGTCCAAGCTGCGGCTGGCTGATCTGGATGTCTCCACGCTGGACAACGCCATGGGCGTGATCCGGGTGAGCAACGGCGCCACCTGGCGCACGTCCGCGACGACGGGTGCGGATTTCATGCTGGTCGACAACGGCACCATCGCGCTGGAAGGCGGTGCCCTGCGCGCATCGGAAGTGCGCGTGCTCGGCGCAGGCATGCTGGTCGGCCATGGCGACGTGGCGGGTACTGCGATGGACCGCGCTGCATTGCTGGACGGCACCGGCCCGTCGTACCGCGAAGACGGTTTCAACCGCCTGCGCGTGTTCGGCACGCTGATGCCGCGCGGTGGCGACCTGGTCACCCATGGCTACGTCAACATCATGCCGGGCGGCAAGGTGCTGTTCGACGTTACAGAGAATGGCGGCACCGCTGCAGGCCGCCTGCGCGTGGGTACCTTCTTCGATGACGAGCAGACCGAGGGGGCACTGGTGATCTCCAAGGGTGCCTTCCTCGAACTGAACGTGGCGCAGGGCTACTACGGCCAGGATTTCCGTCGTGATCTGGTTGAGGGCCCGATCTACCAGGGTGGCTTCGAAGAGGCCGTGCGCCTGGGTGACACCGGCTACGGTGCCAGCATCAGCGGTGATGTGTTCCGTCCCCGCCACAATTCGCTGTTGAGCTTCAACGTGAAGCAGACGGCCGACGGCCTGTGGCTGACCGCCAACCCCGGCTTTGACCAGCTGGGCCTGTTCGCCAACGGTACGTCCGGCGACGGCCTGGGCCGTGCGCTGGCGACGGCCTCCGATCGCCAGGACAAGGGGCTGAGATCGCTGCTGGGCGCACTGCAGTTCGCCGACCGCGATGTGATCGCACAACAGGCCGGTGCCCTGCGCGGTGATGCGCACGCCAGCCTGCGCCTGGCAGACACCGCACTGGTGGGCAGCATCGGCAACGTCGTGCAGCAGCACCAGTCGGCCATGCGCAGCGGCGGCGATGCCGATGGCCTGGCCTCGCAGGTGGCGCAGTCGGTCTCCTCCCAGCCGGGCATGCGCCATGGCAGCCTGTTCAACCAGCTGGCGATGCACCTGGTCGAACCGGCGCCGGGCAGCGTTGCGGGTAGCGGTGACGCCGGACGCAGCCATGGCATCTGGGCACGTGGTTTCGCCAGCCATGGCCGCATCGATGCCGACGGTGGCGTGGCCGGCCTGAGCCACAACATCGGCGGCATCGTGGTCGGTGCCGACACCCGCGTGGCCGATGACCGCGTGACCCTGGGCGTCAGCGTGGCCGCGGCGGACATGTCGACCAAGGCCAGCGATGGCTCTGGTTTCACCGGTGATGTGCGCGCGCTGGACGTGGGCGGTTACCTCGATGCGACGTACGCGCGCGGCTATCTGTCGGCGGCCGTGCGCTACACCGATCTGCGGCATGACACCCGTCGCAGCATCGGCGGTATCGATGGCCTGCAGCAGCCCCTGCGCGCGAAGTACAGCAACGATGCGATCTCCGCACGTGTTGAACATGCGTTCTCGTTCACCACCGGCAAGGGCCTGGTGATCCAGCCGTTGCTGCCGGTGGTGGACTACGCGCGCACTTCGGCCACCCGCTTCAACGAAGGGCAGGGCGCCGGTGCGCTGGTTGGCCGCAGTGGCAGCCTGGAGAGCATCCGCGTGGGTGCGGGCCTGCAGCTGTTCAAGACCTTCGAAGGCAACAACGGTGAGCGCATCACCCCGCGCGCCCGGGTGGTCTGGCAGAAGGAGCTGGGCGATTCGCAGGCCCGCTACAGCACCGGCTTCGCCGCAGCTCCGGATCTGGTGTTCGGCGCCAGCAGCCAGGCGGTGGGCGAGCAGGTGCTGGCCTGGAACCTGGGTGTGACCAGCCGTGCCAGCGAGCGGCTGTCGATCATGGCCGATTACGTGGGCGAGCGCCGCGACGGGCAGATCCAGAACGGCGTGATGCTGGGCCTGGGCTACAGGTTCTAAGTGGCACCCGGCACCGGCGATGACGGCATCGCCGGTGCCATCCCAACGCGGGCGCTGCTGCGGTATGGTCGGTATGGCATTCCACCCAGGCCCATCCATGCAGATCGCCGTCTTCAGTGCCCGTCCCTACGACCGCCGCTTCCTTGATGAGGCGAACCAGCGCGATGCAGCTGGGGACGGCTTTGCGTTCGTGTACTTCGATGTGGCGCTGGACGTGCACACGGCGGCGCTGGCGCAGGATTGCGCAGCCGTATGCGTGTTCGTCAACGACCGCCTGGATGCGCCGGTACTGCACGCCCTGCATGCGGTCGGGGTGCGGGCCGTGCTGCTGCGATGCGCAGGTTTCAACAACGTGGATCTGGCGGTTGCAAAAGCGCTGGATCTGTTCGTCGCACGCGTACCGGCCTATTCGCCTGAAGCCGTGGCCGAGCATGCGCTGGCGCTGGTGATGACCCTCAATCGGCAGACCCATCGCGCCTACAACCGGGTGCGCGAAGGCAACTTCATGCTCGATGGCCTGCTCGGGCGCACCCTGCATGGCCGCACCGTGGGCATCGTCGGTACCGGCAAGATCGGCCTGGCCACTGCGCGCATCTTCAAGGGCATGGGCTGCATCGTGCTGGGACACGACCCGTATCCGTCGGCTGCGTTCGGCGGAATCGGCGATAGGGTCGGGCTGGATGAACTGCTGGCACGTGCCGACATCGTGTCGCTGCATTGCCCGCTGACGCCTGAGACCCACCACCTGATCAATGACGCGTCGCTGGCGCGGATGAAGCCGGGCGCGATGCTGGTCAATACCTCGCGCGGCGCACTGGTCGATACCCATGCGGTGATCCGCGCGCTGAAGGCGCGCCGGCTGGGTCATCTGGCCATCGACGTGTACGAGCAGGAAAGCGCGCTGTTTTTCCAGGACCTGTCCGGCGAGATCATCGACGACGAGGCCTTCCAGCGCCTGATGACCTTCCCCAACGTGCTGGTGACCGGCCACCAGGGCTTCTTCACCGTGGAGGCGCTGCAGGAGATCTCGGCGATCACGCTGGGGAACCTGCGGGACTTTGCCGAGGGGCGGGTGTGTGCGAACCGGGTGTAGCGGGCTGAGCCGGGTGGATTGACCGCCGGGGCGCCCAGCCCGTAAAATCGCGGGCTCCGCCGGAATAGCTCAGTTGGTAGAGCGGCGCATTCGTAATGCGTAGGTCGCAGGTTCGACTCCTGTTTCCGGCACCAGTTGCAATGAAAAGCCCCGGCCTTTGGCCGGGGCTTTTTGTTTGGCCGATTGGCGGCGCGACGCCATCAACGCCGCGCCATCCCCGCATCCTTCGCCAGCCACCACGCCAGCTGCTGGAGATAACCACCCGCTGCTCCCGCCAATGCGCCGATCAGCAGGCGTGCGAGCACTCTGGTCCCGCGGCTGGCCCGCTCGCGTACCCATGGCAGCACCGCGACCACCTGCGCACCCAGCAACAGCATCAGTACGTCCAGTCCCGACGCATCCACCAGCGGCAACAACGGCAGCAGATCCGGATTGCAGGCCAGCACGATCACCAGCGTAGCCCCAAGCACGGCCATCAGCCGGCGCCCGGCGGGCAGGGTGGTCCAGCGCAGCAGTCGTTCGATCATGCGCATGACGTTCCTCGGGTCATGCGCGAGAACCCTCGTCAGGCCCAACCGCCCGCACCGGTTGCCGCAGCACGGTCTTCAATCTCGCCGCGTCGGTCTTTCGCGGATCACTCAGGTAGATCTCATGGTGGGGGCCGGCAAAGGTGTAGCCCAGCGAAGGCATCAGTTCGTCGTGCAGATGAGCCAGGATCGGGCCTTCGTCATCGTAGGCGCCCACATGCAGGGTCTGCAGGCAGAGGCCTTCCTCAAGCACCCTATGACGAAGGCCAGCCGGTGTCTCGCCCAGCTTCTTCGTCGCCTTGGCGATGGCGGTCTCCAGTTGCCCTGGGCTGATCCCATCCGGCGTACGGATCATCACCGTCCACGACCACTCGTCCTTGCGGCGTGCCACAAAGCTCGCCGGGTCGTCGGCGGTCCAAAGCGCTTCCAGCGGCGGCACTACGTAGTCCCGGCCCTCGGCCTTCAGCGCGAACTTCAGTGCATAGCTCACTGCATACAGCCACTGCACCGACTGCAGGTAAGCCGGGGCGGTATTCGGGTCGCCGCGGCCGTCGATCATCAGGTAGGGCAACGGCGGCACCTCCACTTGGACGAACCGGCCTGCCGGGGGCTGGTACAGCGCCCGGTCGCGCTTCTTGAAGTCGATCTTGTCCATGGCGTCCCTCCTGCCTGGAGCATCCCATGTTCCTGTCTGTCCGCGCACCTGAATCTGTTCAGGCGACTTTGCCGAGCGCGGCGGATCACCGGCCGATGCCATCGTGCGTGCGCGGTGCGACAACGTGTCGCAGCCAGAATCGGGCCTTTCCTGCGCTCGATCAATGTCAATGCCTTTCTTAAATGATGGGTGACGGCCTAAAATTGAAAGGCTGACTCGACCCCACCTGCCTGCCTGTCTTCCGGACCGGTGGGACCGGCTTTGGCCGGAACAGGCAGGGACGGGGAACGGCATTCCCTCGCAATTGGATCGACCGATGATTCCGTTGAAAACCCTTGGGCGCTGGTTGCGCCCGGGCCTGCTGCTGTCGTTGCTGGTGATGCTCACCGGCTGCGATGCCGTGGCCATCCTCAGTCCGAAGGGCCAGATCGGCCAGGATGAGAAGACCCTGCTGATCACGGCCACCGTGCTCATGCTGCTGGTCGTCATCCCGGTCATCATCATGACCCTGACGTTCGCGTGGAAGTATCGCGCCTCCAACACCAAGGCCCGCTACGAGCCGAAGTGGTCCCACTCGACGGCGATCGAGGTGGTGGTGTGGTCGATCCCGTGCATGATCGTGCTGGTCCTGGCGGTCCTGACCTGGCGCTCGTCGCACGCACTGGATCCGTACCGTCCGCTGGATTCGGACGTCAAGCCGGTCACCATCGAGGCGATCTCGCTGGACTGGAAGTGGCTGTTCATCTATCCGGAAGAGAAGGTGGCGGTCGTCAACGAAATCAAGTTCCCGGTCAACACGCCACTGAACTTCAAGATCACGTCCGATTCGGTGATGAATGCGTTCTTCATCCCGCACCTGGGCAGCATGATCTACTCGATGGCTGCGATGGAGACCAAGCTCCACCTGATCGCCAACGAGACCGGTGAATTCCCGGGCATGTCTTCGCACTACAGCGGCGCGGGCTTCGCCAAGATGCACTTCACCGCCTACTCGGTCACCGATGCCGAATACCGCCAGTGGCTGGACCAGGTCCGCGCCGGCGAGCAGACCCTGGACAAGGCCTCGTTCAAGGCCCTGGGCGAAGCACGCAACGCCGAGTGGTATCCGGTCACCTACTTCGGCAAGACCGAAGAAGGCCTGTTCGACTGGGTCATCGCCAAGCACATGGGCGACAACAAGCATTACGGCATGAAGCACTCGCATGCCGGTGCCGCCGCTGCCGACGCCGCCACCCATGAAGCGCACGAGGGCCACGCCCCCAGTGATGCGCATGATTCCAAGGAATCGGGTGAAAACCTGGATGCCAACGAACACGAACACGCAGGCCATGCCGGCCACGCGGGTTCGGGAGAATGAACATGTTGGGAAAACTCTCTCTTGAGTCGATCCCCCACGATCCGATCGTGCTGACCACCCTGGTCGGCGCGGTGCTGGGTGGCCTGGGCGTCGTCGCCCTGATCACCAAGTTCAAGCTGTGGGGCTATCTGTGGAAGGAGTGGTTCACCTCGGTGGACCACAAGAAGATCGGCGTGATGTACCTCATCGTCGCCTTCGTCATGCTGCTGCGCGGCTTCTCCGACGCCATCATGATGCGCACCCAGCAGGCGCTCGCCGTCGGCGGGTCCGAGGGCTACCTGCCGCCGCACCACTACGACCAGATCTTCACCGCCCACGGCGTGATCATGATCTTCTTCGTGGCGATGCCGCTGATCACCGGCCTGATGAACCTGGCCGTGCCGCTGCAGATCGGTGCGCGTGACGTTGCGTTCCCGTTCGTCAACTCGCTCAGCTTCTGGCTGTTCGTGGCGGGCGCGGTGCTGATCATGCTGTCGCTGTGGATCGGTGAGTTCGCCGCCACCGGCTGGCTGGCGTTCCCGCCGTTGTCGGGTATCGAATACAGTCCAAGCGTCGGCATGGACTACTACATCTGGGGCCTGCAGGTGGCGGGTTTGGGTACCACGCTGAGTGGTATCAACTTCTTCATCACCATCCTGAAGATGCGTACCCCCAGCATGAAGCTGATGCAGATGCCGGTGTTCACCTGGACTGCCCTGGTGACCAACGTGCTGATCGTCGCTGCCTTCCCGGTGCTGACCATCACCCTGGTGCTGCTGACCCTGGATCGTTACCTGGGTACGCACTTCTTCACCAATGATGGTGGCGGCAACGCCATGCTGTACATCAACCTGATCTGGATCTGGGGTCACCCGGAGGTGTACATCCTGGTCCTGCCGGCGTTCGGTGTGTTCTCCGAAGTCATCGCCACGTTCTCGCGCAAGGCGCTGTTCGGCTACAAGGGCATGGTGTACGCCACCGCCTGCATCGGCGTGCTGTCGTTCATCGTGTGGCTGCACCACTTCTTCACCATGGGCTCGGGTGCCAACGTCAATGCCTTCTTCGGCATCACGACGATGATCATCTCGATCCCGACCGGCGTGAAGATCTTCAACTGGCTGTTCACCATGTTCCGCGGTCGCGTGCACTTCACCACCCCGGTGCTGTGGACGATCGGCTTCATGGTCACCTTCGTCATCGGCGGCATGACCGGCGTGATGCTGGCGATCCCGGCCATCGACTTCGTGCTGCACAACAGCCTGTTCCTGATCGCCCACTTCCACAACGTCATCATCGGCGGCGTGGTGTTCGGCATGTTCGCCGGCATCACTTACTGGTGGCCGAAGATGTTCGGCTTCCGCCTCAATGAGTTCTGGGGCAAGTGCGCGTTCTGGTGCTGGTTCATCGGCTTCTACGTGACCTTCATGCCGATGTACGTGCTGGGCTTCATGGGCATGACCCGTCGCCTGCAGAGCACCGTCAACCCGGCCTACGAGCCGCTGCTGCTGGTTGCTGCCTGCGGTGCGTTCATCGTCGGCGCCGGCATCCTGTGCCAGATCATCCAGGTGGCCGTGTCGATCCGCGACCGCAAGAAGACCGTGGACCTGACCGGTGACCCGTGGGATGCCCGTACGCTGGAGTGGGAAACCTCCTCGCCGCCGGCCTTCTACAACTTCGCGACCCTGCCGGACGTCACCGAGCTGGACGATTTCTGGGAACGCAAGCAGCGTGGTGAAGCCTGGCCGAAGCCGGCCAAGTACACCGACATCCACATGCCGCGCAACACCGGCACGGGCGTTGTCATCGGTGCCTTCAGTCTGGTGTTCGGCTTCGCGATGATCTGGCACATCTGGTGGCTGGCCATCGTCGGCTTCGTCGGCATGATCGCCACGTTCATCTACCGCACCTTCGACCAGGACGTGGACTACTGGGTCCCGGCCGCCGAGGTGGAACGCATCGAGAACGCACACCGCAAGCACCTGGAAGCCCAGGGCCTGGTGAAGTCGGAGCTGAAGGCATGAGCACCAATACCTCGACCCTGAGCCCTGGGCACGCCGCACACGCGGCGGCCCATGGCCATGACGACCACGAGCACCACGACACCGGCGGCAACACCGTCTTCGGTTTCTGGGTGTACCTGATGAGCGACTGCCTCATCTTCGCCTCGCTGTTCGCCACCTACGTGGTGCTGGCAGGCGGTACCGATGGTGGCCCCACCGCGAAGGACCTGTTCGAGCTGCCGTTCGTGGCGTGGGAAACCGCGCTGCTGCTGACCTCGTCGCTGACCTTCGGCCTGGGCATGATTGCCATGCACCGCAAGCAGATGGGCCAGATGTACCTGTGGCTGGGCATCACCTGGCTGCTGGGCTTCGGCTTCATGTGCATGGAAGTGTGGGAGTTCCAGCATCTGATCCATCAGGGCTACGGTCCGGACCGCAGTGCCTTCCTGTCGGCGTTCTTCGCCCTGGTCGGTACCCACGGCCTGCACGTCAGCGCGGGCCTGCTGTGGCTGCTGGTGATGTTCGTGCAGCTGAAAAAGTACGGCCTGACCGCGACCAACAAGACCCGCATGGCGTGCCTGAGCCTGTTCTGGCACTTCCTGGACCTGATCTGGATCGGCGTGTTCTCCGTCGTCTACCTCAATGGAGCGCTGTAATGGCACATGACAACCATGCACACGACCACGGCACCGGCGGCGAAAGCCACGGCAGCGTGAAGTCGTACCTGATCGGCTTCGTGCTGGCGGTGGTGCTGACCGTCATCCCGTTCTGGATGGTGATGTCGGGCGATTTCTCGCGCACCGTCAACGGTGTGGTGATCGCGGTCACCGCGGTGCTGCAGATGCTGGTCCACCTGGTGTTCTTCCTGCACCTGGACCGCTCTTCGGAAAGCCGCTGGAACGTCAACGCGGCGGCCTTCACCGTCGTGGTGATCGGCATCATCGTGATCGGCACCCTGTGGGTCATGCACAACATGAACGTGCACATGATGCACTGACGTCCTCGCGACGTTGCCACGCAGAAAGGCCGCCCTCGGGCGGCCTTTCTGGTTTTCCGTTGTCCGGTAGTGCCGGCCGCTGGCCGGCAATTGCGGGACGCCGGCCAGCGGCCGGCTTTACCCCGCCACCCGGCGCAGGAACTCCTCTGCCTCCATCGGCCGGCCCAGGTGGTAGCCCTGCAGCTGGTCGCAGCCCAGCTCGCTCAGGTACTCGCGTTGCGCCTGCGTTTCCACGCCTTCGGCCACCACCTGCAACTGCAGGGTGCGGCCCAGCGCAATGATCGACGACACGATGGCGGCATCTTCGTCGTTGCATTCCAGATCACGAACGAACGCGCGGTCGATCTTCAGTTCGGTGGCCGGCATGCGCTTGAGCTACAGCAGGCTGGAATAGCCGGTGCCGAAGTCGTCGATGGCGATGTGCACGCCCATCGTGGTCAGGTCGTTGAGGATGGCCAGGCTGGCATCGACGTCCTTCATCGCCGTGGTCTCGGTGATCTCCAGGGTCAGCCGTGCCGGTTCGATCCGGTGCCGCTCCAGCACCTCGCGCACGCTGTCCAGCAGTGCCGGCGAGGCGAACTGCAGCGGCGACAGGTTCACCGCCATGGTCCATTCCGCATGCCCGGCATCGTGCCATGCCCGCAGTTGCGCGCAGGCCTGGTCCAGTACCCAGTCACCGATCGGCAGGATCAGGCCGCTGCGTTCGGCGATCGGAATGAACACATCCGGCGCCAGCAGCCCCAGCTCCGGGTGCTGCCAGCGCAGCAGCGCCTCGGCGCCGGTAGCCGGTGCGCCCGCGGCCGGGAATTTGGGCTGGTAATGCAGGATCAGTTCGTTGCGGGCGATGGCCTTGCGCAGGTCCTGCAGCAGGCGCAGCTGGCGATTGGCACTGAGCTGCATCGAGGGAGTGAAGAAGGTATAGCCGTTCCGCCCGGTTTCCTTGGTGTGGTACATCGCCGCATCGGCGTGCGCCATCAGTTCGCGCTCATTGCTGGCGTCGTCCGGGTACAGGGCGATGCCCAGGCTGGCGCTGACCTGCAGTTCGGCCGCATCCAGCGTGAACGGCTCACCGGCGGCGGCAATGATGCGCTCGGCCACCACCACCGCATCGTCGGGAATATCGATGGCCAGCACGATCACGAACTCGTCGCCGCCGAGGCGGGCGAACGTGTCCTGCGGGCGCAGCAGGCCGCCGATGCGCTGCGCCACCGCCACCAGCAGGCGGTCGCCAAGCTGGTGGCCAAAGGCATCATTGACCGCCTTGAAGCCATCCAGGTCGCAGAACATCACCGCCACCGCATGATTGCGTCGCCGCGCCTTCTCGATGGCCTGCTCGATGCGGTCCTGCAGCAGCATGCGGTTGGGCAGCTGGGTCAACGGGTCGTGCAGTGCCGCCTGGATCAGCTTGTCGTTGGCGTGCGCCAGCGAATCGGCCAGCAGCCCGGTGCGCACGCGCATCTGCCGGTCGAACAGCGAGGCCACCAGGGCGATGCCCAGCGTGGCCACGGTGGTGACGATCACCAGCACCGCCAGCCAGCGCGTGTCGACGCCGCCGCTGCCGACGGCGCCACAGATGCTGCCTTCGGGGAAGCGCGCCGCCGCCATGCCGGTGTAATGCATGCCGACGATGGCCAGGCCCATCACCAGCGATGCGAGCGCGCGCAGCAGCAGGGTGTTGCGCTGCTCGGCGCGCAGCCGGAAGGCGATCCACAACGCTGCACCTGCGGCACCGATGGCCACCGCAATGGAGGCGGCGAACCAGCCGGGGTGATAGTCGATGCCCGGCTGCATGCGCATCGCGGCCATGCCCAGGTAGTGCATGGTGGCAATGCCCAGGCCCATCAGTACCGCACCGGCCAGCAGCCGCCGCCACGGCAGGCTGGAGCGCGACACCAGCCACAGCGCATAGGCCGAAGCGCCGATCGAGACGGCCAGCGAGTACAGGGTGATGCCCAGGTCGTAGCCGACCGGAATCGGCAGGTCGAAGGCCAGCATGCCGATGAAATGCATCGACCAGATCCCCAGGCCCATGGCCGCCGCGCCACCCGCCAGCCACCAGCGTGCCACGCGCCCCTCGGCCGTGGCCAGGCGGCCGGCCATGTCCAGCGCCGTGTACGAAGCAAAAATGGCCACCAGCAGCGAGATGGCGACCAGGCTCTGACTGTAACTGCCAGTCATGTTGAATCCAGAGGGAGAGGGAGGGGCGCCCGCAAGGCGCACGCCCGCGACAGCTATCGGCGCGGGTGGACGGGACTTGAGCGGTCGCAGCACCTGCGACCCGGCTCGGCTATCCTGCCACGCCTGTTCCCATTGCTGGAAATCATCCGATGGCAAAAGCCCGCACCGCCTACGTCTGCAATGAATGCGGCGCCGAATTCAGCAAGTGGCAGGGGCAGTGCACCGAGTGCAACGCCTGGAACTCGTTGTCGGAGATCGTGCTGGAGAGCGCGGCGGCGGCCAAGGCGCCGGCCTCGCGGCGGGCCGGCTGGGCCGGGAAGATCGACCCGCCGAAGATCACCGCGCTGAAAGACGTGGAGCAGACCGAGCATCGCCGGGTCTCCACCGGCATCGGCGAGTTCGACCGCGTGCTGGGCGGCGGCCTGGTCGAAGGCGCGGTGGTGCTGGTGGGCGGCGACCCGGGCATCGGCAAGTCGACGCTACTGCTGCAGGCGGTGGCGAAGATGGCCGCTGAACTGCCAGTGCTGTACGTCACCGGCGAGGAGTCGCTGGCCCAGGTGGCTGGCCGTGCGCATCGCCTGGAGCTGCCGCTGGACGGCGTCAATGCGCTGGCCGAGACCGGCGTCGAGTCGATCCTGCAGCACGCGGCCAAGGCCGGCCCGCGGCTGATCGTGGCCGACTCGGTGCAGACCCTGTGGACCGAAACGCTGACCGCGGCGCCCGGCTCCGTAAGCCAGGTGCGCGAGAGCGCGGCACGGCTGGTGCGCTTTGCCAAGGAAACCGGCACTGCGGTGTTCCTGGTCGGCCACGTCACCAAGGAGGGCGGCATCGCCGGCCCGCGCGTGCTGGAGCACATGGTTGATGCGGTGCTGTACTTCGAAGGCGAGAGCGGCAGCCGCTTCCGCCTGTTGCGCGCCTTCAAGAACCGGTTTGGTGCGGTGAACGAACTGGGCGTGTTCGCGATGGGGGACAAGGGCCTGAAGGAAGTCTCCAATCCATCGGCCATCTTCCTGTCCGGCGGCAGCACCCATCAGCCGGGCAGCTGCGTGATGGTCACCCGCGAGGGCACGAGGCCCCTGCTGGTGGAGGTGCAGGCGCTGGTCGATGCATCGCCGCTGTCGAACCCGCGCCGTGTCGCGGTCGGCCTGGAGCAGAACCGCCTGGCGATGCTGCTGGCGGTGCTGCATCGGCACGGCGGCGTGCTGGTCGGCGACCAGGACGTGTTCGTCAACGTGGTCGGCGGCATCCGCGTGCAGGAGACCGCCGCCGACCTGCCGGTGCTGCTGGCGGTGCTGTCGTCGCTGCAGGATCGGCCGCTGGCGGAAAAGACGATTGCCTTTGGCGAGGTTGGCCTGTCCGGCGAGATCCGCCCGGTGCCCAATGGCGAGGACCGCCTGCGCGAGGCGGCCACCCATGGTTTCAAGCGCGCCATCGTGCCCAAGGCCAACGCGCCCAAGGGCGGCTCGGTGAAAGGCATGGAAGTGATCGCGGTGGAGCGGCTGTCCGAGGCTATCGACGCGGCATGATGCCAGCCCTGTAGAGCCGAGCCCACGCTCGGCTGCTTACTGTGGAGTCGAGCCATGCTCGACTGGTGGTCGAACAGCAGCCGAGCATGGGCTCGGCTCTACAAGTGTCCAATGCAGTAACGGTCAGCTTCACTGTGCTAGTTTTTCCCGCTCGACGAAGACGCCCTCTGGCGTCTTTCCGTGCCCAGGAGTAAACGATTACATGCAGGACACCGCGCTCACCACCCCCAACGCCGAGATCCGTCGCGCCGGGGTCGATCTCAATGGACTGATGACGGTGCTGGGCAAGCACCTGTATTCCACCCCGGTGGTGGCGCTGCGCGAACTGGTGCAGAACGCGCACGACTCGATCATCCGCCGCCGCATCGAACAGCCCGGCGTCGCAGTGCCGTCGCGCATCTCGGTGCAGGTCGATGCCGGTGCCGGCGTGCTGCGCATCTCCGATACCGGTGCCGGCCTGACCCGCCAGGAGATCCACGATTACCTGGCCACCGTCGGCGTCGGCTATACCCGTGGCCTGCGCCAGGGCGGCGAGGACGATGAGGGCCTGATCGGCATGTTCGGCCTCGGGTTCCTGTCGGCCTTCGTGCTGGCGCGCCGGGTCAGCGTGCGCACCACCTCGTACCAGACCCCGGACCTGGGCCATCTGTACGTGTCCAGCAATGCCGAGCAGTACACGGTAAGCGAAGTGCCGGCACGTGCGGTCGGCACCGAGGTGGAGCTGGAGCTGCATCCTGATTTCCTGCCGCTGGCCAACGAGGCGCGCCTGCACGAGGTGCTGGGCCGCTACTGCGCGCTGCTGTCCGAGCCGATCTTCATTGGCGCTGCGACCGAGGCGATCAATCCCGAGCCGCCACCGTGGCGCGATCAGGGGGATGTTGCCGTGCATCCGGTGCAGGCCCGCCGCCAGGCGCTGCAGTTCGCCGCGCGGTTCGAGCATGATTTCGAGCCGATCGTCACCGTGCCGTTGCGTGCCGATGGCAACAGCGATGCCACCGGCCTGCTGTGGGTGCAGGACGGCGCCACCTATGGCACCAGCGACAACCGCAACCTGTCGGTGTTCGTGCGCGGCATGCTGCTGGATGACGACGCGCGCGACCTGCTGCCGCCGTGGGCCGGTTTCATCGGCGGGGTGATCGAATCCTCGCGGTTGACGCCCACCGCCAGCCGCGAAGACCTGCAGCGCGATGACCAGTACCGCGCGGTGCAGCATGCACTGCTGGAGGCGCTGATCGACGGCCTGGCCGACGTCGCGAAACAGCAGCCGGAAGCCTGGCGGCGCGTGCTGACCCGCCACAACGAGGCCCTGCTGGGTGCGGCACTGTGCGATGAGCGCCTGTTCGAACTGCTGATGGAGCATGTGCGGGTGCCGACCTCGCAGGGCGACCTGCCGGCCAGCGCGTTGCCGGCGCGCGGTGCCGTGCATGTCATCCTCGACAACGGCGGTGGCTTTGAAGAGATGCTGTTCCGCGCGATGGGCGTACCGGTCGCGCATGGCCATCGCTACGCGGTGGTGCCGTTCCTGCGACGCTGGGCACAGGCCAAGGGCCTGCGCCTGGTCGAGCTGGGTACCGAGCAGGGCAACCGTGCGCTGTTCCGCAGTGATGACAGCCTCGACGAGGCGCAGCTGGCCTGGCTGCGCGAACAACTGGGTGACGGCGAACAGTTGCTGCCGGCACGCTTCAGCCCGGAGGCGCTGCCGGTGGTGGTGGTGCCCGACCGCGAGGCCGAGCTGAAGCAGCGCCTGGAAGACGACGAGAACGACAAGCGCGTATCGATGGCGGCGCTGCGCCTGGCGCGCCAGTTCACCGCGCGCATCGAATCACGCGCACCATCGCGGCTGTACCTCAACCTCGACAACCCGGCGGTGCAGGCGCTGTTGCGCGCCCAGCGCGAGGGCCATCCGCAGGCCGAGGCCGCAGCCCGCCTGCTGCGCTCGCTGAAAGTCATCGTCGCCGCGCAGGGCCGCCCGCTGGCACGCGCGAACGCTACGCCCGGCCCGGATCTCAACGGCGCGTTTACCGATATCGCCGGTGCCCTGCAGCAGATGCTGCGCTGAGCACCGCACCTTCTCATCCAGCCTTCGCTAGACAGGAGCAATTACCCCCATGGACATCTGGAACTGGGTCGAAAAGCTGCAGGGTGACCTGCGCCAGGCCGGCCAGGCGCAGAACGCGCACCTGCTGAACCGTCTCGCCGACGAGGTCAGTGAACTGCAGATCGACCGCGTCGATGCGCTGCTGCCCGAAGCGCGCGCATTGGGCAAGGCGTTGGACAACCCGTGGGTTGACGTCTATGTCGGCCACTGGGCGCTGCGCAACCGCGTCGGCAACCGCGTGGAAGGCGAAAGCGCACTCGGCGAAGCCGTAGCGCTGTTTGAACGCGCGCACCGCGAGGACACGCTGGAATGCCCGCAGTCGATCTGCGTGACCCAGGACCTGGCCGCCTGCTACGGCAACATCGATGGCCCGGGCTGGGTGCCCGAGCGCATCGAGGTCTGCGATGAAACACTGGGTCGCATCGACCCGAGCTGGGCCTGTTTCCAGTGCCTGAGCTGCGAGAAGGCCGATGCGCTGCTTGATGATGGCCGTGGCCAGGCGGCACTGGATTACCTGCAGGTGCAGGCCGATGCCGTGGAGGCCTGTGGCAAGGAAGTGTTCGACAGCTTCCCGGAGATGCAGATCAAGATCCTGCTGGGCATGGGCCGTGCCGATGAGGCACTGGCGCTGATCGAAAAGCGGGAGGCCGAAGTTGCTGCGTCCGGAGAGTACGAGCCGGCCAACTGCACGGTGCCGCGCCGCCTGTCCAAGGCCTGGGCGCTGGCCCAGCTGGGCCGCGACGAAGAGGCGCTGCAGCAGCTGGTGCCGTGGAGCGAACTGACCCCGAACTACTGGCGGCTGTGGGCAAACACCGCGGCAGCGCTCTGTCAGCGGGATCCGGCGCGCAACAGCTGGGACCTGGGCACGCGCTTCAACACGATCATCGAGCACTTCGCCCGGGTTGGTTCGCATCGCCTGCTGATCGAAGTGGCGGCGCTGAGCCTGGAGCTGGCGCTGCAGCGTGGCGCGCGCTGGGTCGCACTGCGGCAGCTGGAACTGGCCCGCACCCATCTGGCGCAGCTGCGCCAGGACCGTGGTGCCGCGGCCCTGGTGGCCGGCCTGGCCGCGCGCATCGAGGCATTGCCGGACGCCGCGCCGCTGCCGGTGCCGGCCGGCGAGCTGCTGGCATGGCTGGACGCGCAGGGCGAACAGAACCAGTCGCGCGATCCCGAGCGCGAAGCGCAGTGGTTGCTGCAGGCGCATGCCGAGCTGCCCGATGACGAGGCGCTGGCCGACATGGCCGCCTCGGCACTGAATGCCTGCGGCGCGCAGGCCGAGGCGCGGTCGCTGCTGTGGCGGTTCGTGCGCGGCCATGCGCAGCACGATGGCCCCGCGGCCTACACGCTGATGCGCTGGCTGGCCGAACAGGGCGATGACGACGGACTGCGCCAGCTGGCCGATCTCTATCGCGGCAGCGTGCCGGTGTTCGCGCACTGGTGCGAGGTGCAGCGTGCACGCCGCGTGTCCGACTGGCCGGCGCTGGAGCAGGCGGCCCGATCGCTTCTGGAGCTGTCTCCGGGCTCGCACGGCGCGCGCGGCACGCTGGCGCGTATGTACATGGAAACCGGCCGTTTCAGCGACGCCCAGGCCTGTTATGCACAGCTGGTGGAGCTGCTGGAGGAGCCCAATGCCGCGCATTGGGACCACATGAGCGCAGCCAGCGCGGCGCGCGACTGGGACGCCGTGCGCCGCTCGGCGGCGGCGCTTGGCATGGAATTGTCCAGCCAGCAGGGCGTAGTCGAAGAGCCGTGGGGCTGGGTGATCATCCGCAGCGAAGAAAACGGCGAGCCGATGGAGTACTACGCCCGTCGCAGCGGTCCGGTGACCGCGCGCATCGTCGAGAACGCGCCGTCCAACCGCGCCCAGCAGGTGGGCGACTGGGTGGTGTTCGATGCCGCGCTGGTGCATCCGGCACCCGAGGAGGAGGAAGCTCGCGAGCATTTCATCCCGACCTACTCGCAGGTGCATGTGCTGGAGCGCGGCGGCTTCGCCCGCAGCTGGATGATCGATGGCGCGCACCCGGGCGAAGAGGCCTGGAACGCCTTCGTCGAGGCGGCCGAAGCACAGGGCTGGAAGGTGTGGTCACACAGTCGACCGGACTACACCGTCACCGACCCCGATGTGGAGGAGGGGACGCTGCCGGGCCTGCTGTTCACGGTGGCCCAGCCGCAGGACCATGCACCGCTGGCACTGCACCGCTTCCTCCAGCAGCAGACCGCGACGTGGCCGCATCCGCATTGCTGGCTGCGGCTTGCCGAGGCCTGTGACCAGGACCGCCAGCCGCACCTGGACGTGATCGAGCGTTACGGGCTGTAAGTAGAGCCGAGCCTGCGCTCGGCTTATGCTGGAACGCAGCCGAGCATGGGCTCGGCTCTACAAGAGATCGCCATCACGACCAAAGGGATTGGACATGCGAAAGACAGGGATGTTGATGATTGCCGGCCTGCTGCTGGCGCCAGCAGCACAGGCCGCACCCGCCTGCCAGGAGCCTGCGGCTGTCGCCCGCGCTTTCTACGAGGCGACGACCGGCAACGGTGATCTGCTGGAGCCGCCGGCCGCGCTGGTCAGCGTGGCCTTCGGCAAGGCGCTGCGTGATGAGCGCGCCTGCCAACAGCGCGAGGAGGGCATCTGCACGATCGATTCCGATCCGTGGCTGGATGCGCAGGACGGCGACATCGAAACGCCGGTGCGCTACAGCTGGGAAGAGGCGTCGGCCACCGCCGGCCAGGTTGAGATGCGCTACTCGGTGTGGAAGAAGGCTTACCTGACCCGCCTGCCGATGGTGCGCCAGGGGCAGGGGTGCTGGCAGGTTGATGACATCCTCACCAACAGCGGTCGTTCGGTCCGGAAAATCCTGGCGCAGCCGATTCCCTGACCGGCGGCAGCGTCCGCGCATTGCGTGGCTGCCGGCCAGCGGCCGGCACTACCAGGGGGGGTGGGGGCGGCCGGTGGCCTGCAGTACCGGGGTGGGTGGGAACGGCCGGTGGCCTGCAGTACCTGGGTTGGTGCCGACCGTTGGTCGGCACACGGCCTATCGCGTATGCCCGAACACCAGCTCGATCACGAACTGGCTGCCGAAGAACGCCAGCAGCAGCAACAGCATCGCCGCCAGCGTCCAGTGCACCGCCTTCATGCCGCGCCAGCCGTAGCGGCGGCGGCCGATCAGCAGCACGCCGAACACGATCCACGACAGCACGCTCAGCACGGTCTTGTGCACCAGCTTCTGCGCCAGCAGGTCATCGACGAACAGTACGCCGGTGACCAGGGTCAGGGTCAGCAGCGCGAAGCCGACGGTGATCACCCGGAACAGCAGCGACTCCAGGTCGGCCAGCGGTGGCAGCGCGCGTAGCCATGGCCGGAACTCGCGGCGGCGCAGCGCGCGCTCCTGCAGCCACAGCATGATCGCCAGCAGCGCGGCGATGCTCAGCGTGGCGTAGGCCAGCAGCGCCAGCCATGCGTGGCTGGCCAGGCGCCAGCCCAGCACCTTGCTCGGCTCGTGGCCGTAGCCGTGATAGGCCAGAAGCAGTACCGCGGCCAGTGGGAACACCACCACGCCCAGCGCCGACATGCGGCCGCGCGCGCCCACCAGCGAGGTCAGCCAGGCCATGCCCAGGCCGACCAGCGACAGCGCGGCGAAGAAGTGCATGTCCGGCCCGCCGTTGGTGCGCATCGCCACCATCACGTGGTAACCGCCATGCAGCAGCATCGCTGGCAGGGCCGGCCACAGCCAGGTGGGGGAGCCGGTGCTTTCATCGCGGCCGAGCGCACGCACCAGCAGGGCACTGGCAGCCAGGTAGAGCAGGACGGCGATGAGAACGATTGTCATCGTTCCAGTTTCGCATACCCCTGTGATGCTGGCGACGGCCCGGTGGTCGCAGTCCGGGCGGACAGCCGGACCCGTTATACTGTCTGCCTTATTGTCCCCCGCTTTCAGACAGGTTGCGCCGCATGTTCGAGTCCCTGACCCAGCGCCTTTCCGGCACCATCGAGCGCCTGCGTGGCCGCGGCCGCCTGACCGAGGAGAACATCCGCGAGGCGACCCGCGAAGTACGCATCGCGCTGCTCGAAGCCGACGTCGCGCTGCCGGTGGTGCAGGCCCTGATCGAGCGCATCAAGGTGCGTGCGGTCGGCCAGGAAGTGCTGAAGTCGCTGACCCCGGGCCAGGCCCTGATCAAGGTCGTGCGCGACGAGCTGACCGCGGTGATGGGTGCCGAGGCCAGCGACCTGAACCTCAATGTGCCCGCTCCGGCGATCATCCTGATGGCGGGCCTGCAGGGCGCCGGCAAGACCACCACGGTGGGCAAGCTGGCCAAGCACCTGAAGGAAAAGCGCAAGAAGAAGGTGATGGTGGTGTCGGCCGACGTCTACCGCCCGGCCGCGATCGAGCAGCTCAAGACCCTGGCCGAGCAGGTCGGCGTGCTGTTCTTCCCGTCCAGCGCCGACCAGAAGCCGGAGGCCATCGTCCGCGCCGCCATCGACGACGCGCGCAAGTCGTTCGTCGACGTGCTGCTGGTCGATACCGCCGGCCGCCTGGCCATCGACGAAGCGATGATGGCCGAGATCAAGGCCCTGCACGCGGCGGTGAATCCGGCTGAAACGCTGTTCGTGGTCGACGCCATGACCGGCCAGGACGCGGCCAACACCGCCAAGGCCTTCGGCGATGCGCTGCCGCTGACCGGCGTGGTGCTGACCAAGACCGACGGCGACGCCCGCGGCGGCGCCGCGCTGAGCGTGCGCTACATCACCGGCAAGCCGATCAAGTTCGTCGGTGTGAGCGAGAAGCCGGAAGGCCTGGACGTGTTCCATCCCGACCGTATCGCCAGCCGCATCCTCGACATGGGCGACGTGCTGTCGCTGGTCGAGCAGGTCGAGCAGCAGGTCGACAAGGACAAGGCGGCCAAGCTGGCCGAGAAGGTCGCCAAGGGCAAGAAGTTCGACCTGAACGACATGCGCGACCAGCTGGAGCAGATGCAGAACATGGGTGGCATCGGTGGCCTGATGGACAAGCTGCCGGGCCTGGGCAACATCCCCGATCATCTGAAGCAGCAGGTCAGCCAGGGCAAGGAAGTGCCGCGCATGATCGCCATCATCAACTCGATGACCAAGAAGGAACGGCGCAACCCGAACCTGCTCAACGGCTCGCGTCGCGCGCGCATTGCCAAGGGCTCGGGCGTGACACCGGCCGACGTCAACAAGCTGATGAAGCAGTACATGCAGATGGAAAAGATGATGAGCAAGATGGCCGGCGGCGGCATGAAGGGCATGTTGCGCAGCATGAAGGGCATGATGGGCGCCATGGGTGGCCGCGGCATGCCGTTCCGTTGATGACGGCCCCGGTCGCAGTCCGATGTAGCGCCCGAGCCTGTGCTCGGGCGGCGGCGCGCAGGCGACGCAACAAGCCGCCGGGCAGGCTCGACTCTACCCCCGCCCTGCGCGCACCATGGGGGCCTGTCCGAAACGATGGGCCGTCATGCAGAGTTCCGCTGTATCTTCCCGCGTCGAGGCGTTCTGCCGGCGCTTTGACGTTTCCGTTCCGATCCTGCTGGCACCGATGGCCGGCGCCTGCCCGGTGCCGTTGTCGGCCGCGCTGGCCAACGCCGGCAGCATGGGCGCGATGGGCGCGGTGTTGTCCTCTTCGGCCGATATCGGTCGCTGGATGGACGAATTCCGCACCGCTTCGACCGGCCCGGCCCAGGTGAACCTGTGGGTGCCCGATCCCGCACCGACCCGTGATGTTGCCGCCGAAGCCGCCAGCCGCGCCTTCCTCGCGCAGTGGGGCCCGGACGTGCCCGCCAGTGCCGCCGACGCCACGCCCGCCGACTTCGAAGAACAGTTCGCCGCACTGCTGGCCGCGCGCCCGGCGGTCGCCTCGACCATCATGGGCGTGCTGTTGCCGCATCACGTGCAGCAGCTGAAGGACGCCGGCATCGCCTGGATCGCCTGTGCCACCACCTTGTCCGAAGCGCGCGCGGCACAGGACGCCGGTGCCGATGCGGTGGTGGCGCAGGGCGCGGAGGCCGGCGGCCATCGTGGCGCGTTCGATCCGGCGATGGCCGAGCGCCAGTTGGTCGGGTTGTTCGCACTGCTGCCGCGCCTGGCCGATCACCTGCAGATTCCGGTGATTGCCGCAGGCGGCATCGCCGACGGCCGTGGCATCGCTGCCGCACTCACGCTGGGGGCCAGCGCCGTGCAGATCGGCACCGCCTTCCTGCGCACGCCCGAAGCGGCGATCGCTTCGGCGTGGGCTGATGGGCTGGCCGACAGCGAACCGGAAGACACTTGGCCGACCCGTGCCTTCAGCGGTCGCCTGGGTCGTGGCCTGGCGACACCCTATGTGCGCGCCGCTGCCGCAGAAGGAGCCCCCGCGCCGCGTCCATACCCAGTGCAGCGTGGGCTGACCGCGCCGATGCGCAAGCAGGCCGCGCAGGAAAACCGCCTGGCGGCGATGCAGGCCTGGGCCGGGCAGTCGGCGTGGATGGCGCCGGCGCAGCCGGCCGCCGACGTGCTGCGCGGCATGTGGGAGCAGGCGCAGGCACTTTTGCCATGATGGTGAGCTGCAACGGCCGGGCGGCGCAGGTGGAGGATCTGCTGCCGGCGCTGGTGAACTACGGCCACTTCACTTCGCTGCAAGTGCGCGACAGCGCAGCGCAGGGCTTGGACCTGCATCTGGCGCGGCTGTCGCAGGCCACGCGCGAACTGTTCGGCAGCAAACTGGATACGGCGCAGGTGCAGGGCTGGATGGCGCAGGCGTTGCGGCAGGCCGGCCTGGCCGATGCCTCGCTGCGGGTGACGGTGTACTCGCGCCGCTTCGATTTCCGCAATCCGCTGGCGGCGGTGGCGGTGGACGTGCTGGTGGCGGTTTCAGCGCCGGTGACGCTGACCGCCTCCAAGCGTGTGCGCAGCGTGACCTGGCAGCGCGAGCTGCCGCAGCTCAAGCATGTGGGCACCTTCGGCCTGTTCGCCGAGCGCCGCGCGGCGATGGCCGAAGGATTCGACGACGTGCTGTTCGTGACCGGCGATGGCGAAGTGAGTGAAGGCAGTACCTGGAACCTGGCCGTGCACGATGGTGAACGGCTGCTCTGGCCGCAGGCGCCGGCCCTGCGCGGTACGGCTGAGGCGCTGCTGAAGCGGCACTGGCCCGATGCGCAGTTGACGCGGCCGTTGGCGCTGGCTGAACTAGGCAGTGTGAAGGCCGCTTTTGCCTGCAACGCCAGCGGCCTGTGGGCACTGGAGGCCATCGACGGACATGTCCTGCCCGGCTCGCAGGCGCTGGCTGAACAGGGCAGGGCGGTGCTGGCGGCGGTGGCCTGGCAGCCGCTCTCCTGAACGAGGCGCGCGGGCTGCCGGTCGCCAAGCATGGCCGCACGCTACCTTGAAGCGTTGCAGCTGGTAGCGCCGGGCCATGCCCGGCGGATGCCGCCGCAGCGAACAACGCACCGGGGTTCCAATCCGATATGAGTACGGTCACCGAGCAGCATCGCGCGGTAGCGATGCACGCAATCAAGATCATGGGCGGTGAGGGGCGGCCCAGGGTCCAGGCCTTTCACGATGATCATCGCCTGCGTTCGGTCGATATCCTCACGACGTTCAGCTCTCCGGAAGCAGGGCTGAAGTCGATCTCGTCCATCGGTCTGTCGGATTTTGTTTTATGTCATGCGGAGGGACACGAACTGAAAACGCGCGTCGAGCTCTGCGCGTGTGCAGAACAGGACGCACTGCATTGGGACAACATCGTCGCCTCGACGGCTTTCGCAATCATGCGTGATCGTGCGGCGGTGCAGCCTGGTAGCGTGATTCCCGACATCCTGCGGGACTACTTCCCATCGACACGGATGCCACACGTCTATCTGGTGCCGCCCTTTTTCTGGAATGACGCCAGGTTCCCGGGACTGCAGTTCCCGCCGGTGGCGATCAACTGGCTGCAGTGCATCACCATCCACGAATCCGAGCGGCAACTTGTCGAGCGGATTGGCGGCGATGCATTTGACGACCTGCTGCAGCGGCACGAGGTAGATGTGCTGGACATGCATCGGGCGCCTGTCGCTGGAGCACGTTGACGTTATCGCCATGGGGACGTCGGCGGGGTAAGTCAGAAGTTGATCACATTGCTGAACAAAAGCCGCCGGGCATGGCCCGGCGCTACCGCGAGGGCGCGGCGTCATATGGGGTTGGCTAGGCCGGGCTCTGCCGCTATAATCGCCCGCTTACCTCGCCATCCTGGCGACTGGGCAATAGGAAAAACACCATGGTCAAGATCCGACTGACCCGCGGCGGCGCCAAGAAGCGTCCGTTCTACCACATCATCGTCACCGACGTGCGCAGCGCGCGCGACGGCCGCAACATCGAGCGTGTTGGCTTCTACAACCCGGTCGCCCAGGGCGCCGAGAAGCGCATCGAGCTGGACCTGGCCCGCGTTGACCATTGGGTCAAGAACGGCGCCCAGCCGACCGACAAGGTCCGCAACCTGATCAAGGAAGCGACCAAGTCCCAGGCCGCTGCGGCCTGATCCTGACGGGCCACGCTTCGGCGTGGCCCTCTTGGTTGAAGCAGATGAAAGATATCGAGCGCCGCATCCTGCTGGGCAGGGTTGTCGGCGCTTTTGGTGTGCGCGGCGAGATCAAGCTCGAGTCCTGGACCGAGCCACGTTCCGCCATTTTCCGTTACCAGCCGTGGATCGTGCGCAGCCCGTCCGGCGTGGAAACCACGATTGAAGGTGTACGCGGCCGCGACAGCGGCAAGCACCTGGTCGCCCGTTTCCCGGGCGTCGAGGACCGCGACGTGGTCGAAGCGATGCGCGGCACCGAAATCTACGTGGCCCGCAGTGCATTGCCGCCACCAAAGCCCGACGAGTACTACTGGGTGGACCTGGAAGGCCTGGACGTGACGACCACCGAGGGCGTCGCCCTGGGCCAGGTCTCGCATCTGTTCAGCACCGGCGCCAATGATGTGGTGGTGGTCCGTGGTGACCGCGAGCGGATGATCCCGTTCGTGCTGCCGGACTTCGTCAAATCGGTCGATTTCGAGGCCAATCTGGTCGTGGTCGACTGGGATCCCGAGTTCTGAGCAGACGCATGCGTTTCGACGTCATCACCCTGTTCCCCGAGTTCCTCGCCCAGTCCGCTGGATTGGGCGTGGTCGGGCGCGCGCGGGAGAAGGGGCTGTTCAGCCTGCATGGCTGGAACCCCCGTGATTACGCCGAAGGCAACTATCGCCGGGTGGACGACCGTCCGTTCGGCGGTGGCCCGGGCATGGTGATGCTGATCGAGCCGCTGCAGGCCTGCCTGCAGGCGATCCGTGAGGCTGATCCGACCCCGGCTCCGGTGATCTACCTCAGCCCGCAGGGCGCGCGGTTGACCCAGGCCAAGGTGCGGGAGCTGGCGGCGCTGCCGCGCATGGTCCTGCTCTGTGGCCGCTACGAGGGCATCGACGAGCGTTTCCTGGAGGCCAATGTCGACGAGGAAATCTCCCTCGGCGACTACGTGCTGTCCGGGGGCGAGCTGGGCGCGGCGGTGATCATCGACGCCGTGGCCCGCCTGCAGGAGGGGGCCCTCAACGATGCGGAGTCGGCGGCGCAGGACAGCTTCGAGGGCGACCTCGGCCTGCTCGACTGCCCGCATTACAGCCAGCCGGCCCAGCACCCGCTGGGAGACGTGCCGGAGGTGCTGCGCTCGGGCAACCACGCAGCCATCGCCGCCTGGCGCCGCCAGCAGTCGCTGCTCCGGACTGCCCAGCGACGCCCGGACCTGCTGGATGAACAGGCGCTGGGCAAGGCCGACCGCAAACTGCTGGACCAGGCCCGCCAGGCCCGGAAACCCAAGGCCAGCCCCTAGCGCAGGGCTGGCTTTATCGGCTATCATGGCCAATTCCCGCCAGCCCCGGTTGGCGCGCGCAGTACCCAAAACAAACGTGCAGCACAGTCCGGTGACTGCATGAGCCCACGTTGTCGATACGACACGCCCACCCGAACAAGAATCGGTGTAACCCATGAGCAAGCTGAACAAGTCCATCGTCGCGGAATTCGAATCCGCCCAGATCACCCGTGAACTGCCGAAGTTCAGCCAGGGCGACACCGTTGTCGTCAACGTGAAGGTGAAGGAAGGCAGCCGCGAGCGCGTGCAGGCCTACGAAGGCGTCGTCATCGCCACCAAGAACGCCGGCCTGAACTCCTCGTTCACCGTGCGCAAGATCTCGCACGGCTACGGCGTCGAGCGCGTTTTCCAGACCCACAGCGCCATCATCGACTCGGTCGAAGTGAAGCGTCGTGGTAAGGTCCGCGCCGGCAAGCTGTACTACCTGCGTGGCCTGGAAGGCAAGGCTGCCCGCATCAAGGAAGACCTGGCTGCCGCTGCTGCCGCCAAGGCTGCCCGTCTGGCCGAAAAGGCCTGATAAACAACTTCGGTTGTTGCCGCGACGGCCACCTTCGGGTGGCCGTTTGCGTTTCCGGCATTGCATCGGCCACGATCGGGTGATGAATGACGTCAATCCGCACTATCCCGTCGTGATCCAATCGGCGCTGCGCTTTGATGACAAGGGGCTGGCACGCGCGCAGTCGGCGCCGCTGTTGCATCGGCTGCTGTGGCGCGCAGGCATCGCACTGCCGCCGCCGATCCTGGCTGGTTTCGGTACCAATGCGCTGGTGCAGGGCCTGCTGTTCGGGCTGTTCTGGACCGCGCTGATGTGGCTGATGCTCTGGCAGGGCAGCGAGCGCCCGCTGGTGCTGTTGCTGGAGGCAGGCCTGTCGGCCGGAGCGCTGTTCGGCCTTGTGATGGCGGCGCTGATGCGCTCGCTGCGCCGCCACCGCCAGCTGCCGGAGTGGCGCCGGTTCCGCGCGCGGCAGGCGGACTGAGCCGATGGCGCACTGCGCCGTGACGCCCGGCACAGGCCGCGCTAGGCTGCAGCGTCATTCCGATGGTCGTACCGTGCGATGCCTGCCAAGCGAACCGCACCCACCGCTGTGCCCACGCTGCTCACCGGTGGCAACCCGCAGATCGCCAAGGGCGAGGGCGATGCTCCGGTGCAGGCGTACATCGCCGCAATGCCGGATTGGAAACGTCCGATCGGCGCACGGCTGGATGCCCTGATCGAACGGGCCGTACCCGGGGTGCACAAGGCGGTGAAGTGGAACTCGCCGATGTATGCGGTGGCTGCGGGCGCAGGCTGGTTTCTCAGCTTCCATTGCTTCACGCGCTACATCAAGGTGGCCTTTTTCCGCGGCGCTGCCTTGACGCCGGTGCCACCGGAGCCCTCCAGGAGCGCCGACACGCGCTACCTGAACATCCACGAATCCGGCCTGTTGGATGAAGCGCAGTTCCTGGACTGGGTGCGCCAGGCCGCTGCGCTGCCCGGCGAGCGCATGTAAGCCCGGCATTCCGTTTCCCTTCCCGACGAGAGTTCCTGATGGCCACGCATGCTCCCAACCCTGACGATGCCGGAACCCCGGCGGCCGAACTGATCGATGCACGCATCGCCGCGCTGGGGGACTGGCGCGGCGAAACGCTGGCACGCGTGCGTGCATTGATCCATGAAGCGCTGCCGGACGTGCAGGAAGCCTGGAAGTGGCGCGGTACACCGGTGTGGGAGCACAACGGCATCCTGTGCACCGGCGAAACCTACAAGCAGGCGGTGAAGCTGACTTTCGCCAACGGGGCGGCGCTGGCCGATCCGAAAGGCCTGTTCAACGCCAGCCTGGAGGGCAACACGCGGCGCGCGATCGACATCCATGAAGGTGCGATGCCAGATTCCGCGGCGTTGAAGGCACTGCTGCGCGCGGCGGCGGCGTTCAATGCGGCGAAGAAGAAGAAGCGCTGACCGTCTTCTATAGAGCCGAGCCCATGCTCGGCTGACAGGCCTGTGCGGACCAACGGTCCGCACCCACCTCACCGTGGCGGGGCTGACTCCAGCGCGGCATCCGGGTCGGCCACCGGCGACGGCGGACAGGCCGGAATCTCCGACGGCGTGGCCAGTTCCTCAGCGTGCGAAGGCTTGCCGATCATCTTCGCCTTGCGCCAGCCGCCCCAGCGGTAATACGCCAGCGACAGCAGCATAGACACGAACGAGCTGACCGGGAAGCTCCACCAGATCGCGTCGGCGCCCCAGTACGGTTGCAGCAGTTCGGCAAACGGCACGCGCACGCCCCACAGCGAGCCGGCCAGGATCAGCAGCGGCGGAATCACCGCGCCGGTGGAGCGCACTACGCCGGAGATCACGAAGCTGACGCCGAAGAACAGGAACGAGCCGATCACTACGTGGTTGAGGTGGCGCGCGATGTCCAGTGCCTGGCTGGCCGGTGGCAGGAACAGCGCCAGCAGCTGGCGATCGAACACCACCAGCGGCAGGATCAGCGCGCCGGTCAGCAGGAAATTGAACAGCACGCCCTGGCGTGCGGTGCCGCGTACGCGGTCCCAGCGCTGCGCACCGACGTTCTGCGCCGCCATCGAAGAGCACGCCGCGCCGATCGCCATCGCCGGCATCTGCAGGTAGTTCCACAGCTGCAGGGACGCGCCGTAGCCCGCGGCGGTGTCGGTGCCGTACTGGTTGACCATGGTCATCAGCAGGATCACCGACAGCGAGATCAGCACCATCTGCAGGCCCATCGGTACGCCCTTGATCACCAGCGCCTTGAGGATGGTCAGGTCGAGCCTGAACAGGCGCATGTCGGCGCGGCCCAGCCACAGGGTGTGGCGCTTGTGCCGCATGTACAACAGCAGGCCGGCCAGCGACAGCGTCTGCGCGATCAGCGTGGCCCACGCCGAGCCGGCGATGCCGAGCGCGGGGAGCGGCCCCATGCCGAAGATCAGCACCGGGTTCAGCACGATGTCCAAGGCCACCGACACCAACAGGAAACGGAACGGCGTACGCGAATCACCGGCGCCGCGCAGCGCCGCGGTAAGGAAGGCGAACGCGTACAGCGTCGGCATCGCCAGGAAGATGATCTGCAGGTAGGCCTCGGCCAACGGCAGCGAGGCGGCCGGCGTGCCCATCGCCGCCAGCAGCGGGTGGGCCATGAACCAGCCGGCGATGGCGATGATCACCGACAGGCCGATGAAGAAGGTGGCACTGGTGCCGACCACGCGCCGCGCCTGCGCGATGTCGCGCGCGCCGATCGCCTGTCCGATCAGGATGGTCGAGGCCATGCCGAAGCCGAACACCGAGCCGATCAGGAAAAACATGATGTTGTTGGCGTTCGCGGTGGCGGTCAACGCCGCCTCGCCGAGGAATCGCCCGACCCAGACCGCGTTCACCGACCCGTTCAGCGACTGCGCGATGTTGCCGGCCAGGATCGGCAGCGAAAACAACAGGAGATTGCGCCCGATCGGGCCGGAGGTCAGGTCAAGCGGCGCTTTGGCCATGGAGTGGTGATCGAATCCCGGGAGGCGCACACTAGCACCAAGCCGGTTTGCGGGATGTGGCAATGCATCAACGACTGCAGGTGAAGCGGAGCGTGGCGCTGGCCTTGATCGGCGCCGCCCTGGCCGCATGTTCGACGGGTGACCGGCTGGGCGATACCCAGGTGCGGCCGACCGACCGCCCCGAGTGCCTGGTCGGCAGCCAGCGCCAGGATCTGTCTGCTGGCGTACCCACGTTGATCGGCGGCAGCGGCTGCCGCACCGACCCCGACAACCCGCGTCCCCTGAACAAGCGAACGGAGTAGTCCCTGCCGATGACCGAGCTTTCCCCGCTGTCGCCCAGTGTCCGCCTGGACATCTGGCTGTGGGCGGCCCGTTTCTTCAAGACCCGCAGCCTGGCCAAGCAGGCGATCGAAACCGGCAAGGTCAGCGTGGCCGGGCAGCGCCCGAAATCCTCACGCGCGGTGCGCGTCGGCGAGCACTTGCAGGTCAACCGTGGTGAGGAGCATTTCGAGATCCAGGTGCTGGGCCTGAGCGACCAGCGCGGGCCGGCGCCGGCGGCGCAGCAGCTGTATGCCGAGAGCGAGGCCTCCAAGGCGCGCCGTGCCGAACAGCGTGCGCTGCGCATCGCCGCACGCGATGGTTTCCAGCCGCCGGAGCACAAGCCGGACAAGCGCGCACGCCGGTTGATCCGCGCGCTGGGTGATATCGACGCGTTGTAGGCGTGCGCCGGGTCATTGCCCGGCGCACACAAGCCTCAGCGTTTGCCGCCCAGCAGGCTGCCGCCGATCTTCAGCAGGTCGCCGACACCGAGCTGGCCGTCACCGTCCTGGTCCAGCACGCTGCCGAGCAGGCCGCCGGCGATGCCACCCTGCTGCTGCACCTGCTGTTTTTCCTGGCCGAGCGCCTGGCTGAGCGCGCCTGCATCGGCTTGTCCGCCGCCGAGGCGCTGGGCGAGGAAGGCCATCACGATCGGTGCCAGGATCTGCAGCAGCTGGCTGGTGCGGCCGCTGTCGAGCTGGGTGGCCTGGGCCAGGCCGGTTTCCACCTTCTGCTGGCTGCCGCCGAAGATGTGGCCGAGGATGCGGGCGCCGTCGCTGGCGGCACCACCGCCACCGCCGCCCAGCACTGAACCGAGCACACTGCCCAGGTCCAGCCCACTGTGGTTGTTCTGCAGTGCGCCGAGCAGCGCCTGCGCGCCCTGCGGCTGCGAGGCGTTGTTGCCCAGCGCGCCCATCAGCACCGGCAGTGCGGCACTGATCGCACCGGAGGCCTGGGTGTCGCTGATGCCGAGCTGCTGCGACACCTGCTGCAGCGGGGCGCCCTGCAGTTTGGCGAGAAGTTCATCGGTCAGGCTCATCTGCGGAATCCTTGATTGGGGTTGGGCGTGCAGAAGGTACGACGCGGACCGTTAAAACGGCGACGCCGCCCCACACGGAGGCGGCGTGCCGTACACGGGGCAGGGCGATCAGAGCTCGATGTCTTCGGCGCCCGGGGTGGCAGTGGGGAAGTCCGCTTCCGGCTGCGCCGGCTTGAACGGATCCGACGGCTGGCTGGCCAGCGCCTTCAGCGCCGCAGCGACGCCGGCACCGTAGGCCGGGTCGGCCTTGCTGCAGTTGTCGATGTGGCGCTGCTTGATGAAGTCCGGCGCATCGCCCAGGGCGCGGGCGGTGTTGGCGAACAGGCGGTCCTTCTGTGCCTGGTTGTAGCTGCGGAACAGCGCACCGGGCTGGCTGAAGTAGTCGGCGTCGTCCTCACGGAAGTTCCAGAAGTCGGCGTCGCCCCGGATCTTCATCGGCGGTTCGCGATACTGCGGCTGCTCCTGCCACTGGCCGTAGCTGTTGGGCTCGTAGTGCGGCAGGCCGCCGTAGTTGCCGTCCACGCGCATCGCACCGTCGCGGTGGTTGCTGTGCACCGGACAGCGCGCGGCGTTCACCGGAATCTGGTGGTGGTTCACGCCCAGCCGGTAGCGCTGCGCATCGGAATAGGCGAACAGGCGTGCCTGCAGCATCTTGTCCGGCGACGGGCCGATGCCCGGCACCAGGTTGCTCGGCGCGAACGCCGACTGCTCCACGTCCTGGTACCAGTTGACCGGGTTGCGGTTCAGTTCGAACTGGCCCACTTCGATCAGCGGGTAATCGCTCTTCGGCCACACCTTGGTCAGGTCGAACGGATGGATGCGGTAGGTTTCCGCTTCCAGCTCCGGCATGACCTGGATGAACAGCTTCCACTTCGGGAAGTCGCCCTTCTCGATCGCGGCGAACAGGTCGCGGCCGTGGCTTTCGCGGTCATGGCCGACCAGGATCTGCGCCTGTGCGTCGGTCAGCGATTCGATGCCCTGCTGGCTGACGAAGTGGAACTTGACCCAGAAGCGTTCGCTGTCGGCGTTGGTGAAGCTGTAGGTATGCGAGCCGAAACCGTGCATGTGGCGGAAGCTGCGCGGGATGCCGCGGTCGCTCATCACCACGGTCACCTGCAGCAAGGCCTCGGGCAGCAGCGTCCAGAAATCCCAGTTGTTGCGCGCGCTGCGCAGGTTGGTATGCGGGTCGCGCTTGACGGCCTTGTTGAGGTCGGCGAACTTGCGCGGGTCGCGCAGGAAGAACACCGGCGTGTTGTTGCCGACCAGGTCCCAGTTGCCTTCTTCGGTGTAGAACTTCAGTGCGAAGCCGCGGATGTCACGCTCGGCGTCGGCGGCACCACGCTCGCCGGCCACCGTGGTGAAGCGCGCGAACATCTCGGTCTGCTTGCCCACCTTCTCGAACAGCTTGGCGCGCGTGTACCGGGTGATGTCGTGGGTGACGGTGAAGGTACCGAACGCGCCCGAGCCCTTGGCGTGCATGCGGCGCTCGGGAATGATCTCGCGGTTGAGGTTGGCCAGCTTTTCCAGCAGCCACACGTCTTCCATCAGCAGCGGGCCGCGCGGGCCAGCGGTCCTGCTGTTCTGGTTGTCCACCACCGGTGCGCCGAAGGACGTGGTCATCGGCGTGACCGGATCGTCGCCGTGCTTCTGCTTCGGCGTGGTGCTCAGTTCACGCTGCTGCTGGGCGCCTTCTGCCGGCGACGGAGCGGTGTGATACGGGCACTTGGGACTGGTGTTATCGGACTGGCTCATGGCTGGCTCCTGCGGGTGAAGACGGGGGTGGAACATCTTCACTCGACTTTAGCTAGGGCCAGATGAAATGAATAATCGAATGATCCGTTCAGGCCGATAGGTTCTGTCAATTGAAACGTGAAGTAGGATTTGCAGAGCCTTTCGGACGGCCGCCCGCGCCGTGGCGGGAGCCGGGGCCGGGCGCGGCAGTCCTAGAGCAGCGCCTTCAGGCGGTACAACGCTTCCAGTGCCTGCTTCGGGGTCAGCTCATCGGGGTCGATGGCCGCCAGCGCTTCCTGTGCCTTGTTCGATGGCGCGGCGAACAGCCCGAACTGCTGCGGGGCATCCAGCGCCTGCGGCGCCAGTTCGGCGGCATGGCTCTCCCCGCCGCGCTGCTCCAGTTCGGCCAGGCGACGCCGTGCCTGGGCCACGGTGGCGCGCGGCAGGCCGGCCAGTGCCGCCACCTGCAGGCCGAAACTGCGGTTGGCCGGGCCATCCTTGACCGCGTGCATGAACACCAGCGCCTCGCCGTGCTCGACCGCATCCAGGTGCACGTTGGCGATGCCGCTGCGGCCGCCTTCGTACTGTTCGTCGGCCAGCGCGGTCAGCTCGAAATAGTGGGTGGCGAACAGCGTGTAGCAGCGGTTCTGGTAGGCCAGGTGACGGGCCACCGCATCGGCCAGCGCCAGGCCGTCGTAGGTGGACGTGCCGCGGCCGATCTCGTCCATCAGCACCAGCGAATGGGCGGTGGCGTGATGCAGGATGTAGCTGGTCTCGGCCATCTCGACCATGAAGGTCGACTGTCCGCGGGCGAGGTCGTCACCGGCGCCGATGCGGGTCAGGATGCGGTCGATCGGGCCGATCACCGCACGGCTGGCCGGCACGAAGCTGCCGATGTGGGCCAGCAGCACGATCAGCGCGTTCTGCCGCATGTAGGTCGATTTACCGCCCATGTTCGGGCCGGTGATGACCAGCATGCGACGGTCCGGATGCAGGTCCAGGTCGTTCGGTTCGAACGGCTGCTCGCGCACCGCTTCGACCACCGGGTGGCGGCCACGCTCGATCTTCAGGCACGGTGCCGTTTCCAGTTCCGGCCGCGACCAGTCCAGTGCCTGCGCGCGCTCGGCGAAGGCGGCCAGCACGTCCAGTTCGCTCAGCGCAGCGGCACACTGCTTCAACGGTTCCAGCTGTTCGCCGAGGGTATCCAGCAGCTGCTCGTACAGGTACTTCTCGCGAGACAGCGAACGGTCGCGCGCGGACAGCACCTTGTCTTCGAACGCCTTCAGCTCTTCGGTGATGTAGCGCTCGGCATTGGTCAGTGTCTGGCGGCGGGTGTAGTGCACCGGCGCGCGGTCGGACTGGCCCTTGCTGATCTCGATGTAGTAGCCGTGCACGCGGTTGTAGCCCACCTTCAGGGTGGGAATGCCGCTGCTTTCGCGTTCGCGCTGTTCCAGGTCCACCAGGAACTGGTCGGCGTGGGTGGACAGGCGGCGCAGCTCGTCCAGCTCCTCATCGAAGCCGTCAGCCAGCACGCCGCCGTCGCTCAGTTTCAGCGGCGGCATTTCGGCGATGGCACTGGCCAGCAGCTGCGCGCACGCATCGTGTTCACCAAGTGCGGCATGCAGGGCCTGCAGGCGCGGTGAGTCCAGCGGTGCCAGCACCTCGCGCACGGCCGGCAGCAGCCCCAGGCCGTCGCGCAGCGTGGAGAAGTCGCGCGGGCGCGCCGAGCGCAGCGCAACGCGGGTGAGGATGCGTTCCAGGTCGCCCAGGCGGCGGAACTGCTCGCGGATGTCGGCGTCCGCGCCGCGATCGATCAGGGTTTCCACCGCATGGTGGCGCTGCACCAGCACCTCGCGCAGGCGCAGCGGACGATGCAGCCAGCGGCGCAGCAGGCGCCCGCCCATCGGCGTGACCGTACTGTCGAGCACGCCCAGCAGGGTGTTGCGGGTATCCCCGTCCACGCGCGTATCCAGCTCCAGGTGGCGGCGGGTGGCGGCGTTCATCGCGATCGCCTCGCCGGCGGTTTCCATCGCGATCGAGGTCAGGTGCGGCAGGCGCTGCTTCTGGGTCTCCTCGACATAGCCGAGCAGGGCGCCCGCGGCTGCGGTCGCGCGCGGCTTGTCATCGATGCCGAAGCCGCTCAGGTCATGCAGCTTGAAAAACGCCAGCAGCTGGCGGCGGCCGCTGTCGGCGTCGAACAGCCACGGTGCGCGGCGGCGCACCCCGGTGCGCTGGCGCAGGAACTCCGGCCAGTTCTCCTCGTCCGGCACCAGCAGCTCGGCCGGTTCCAGACGGGCCAGTTCGGCTTCCAGAGCGTCGTCGGTTTCCACTTCGTTGACCAGGAAGCGGCCGCCGGCCAGGTCGGCCCAGGCCAGGCCATAGCCCTGCTTGCTGCGCGACAGGGCCATCAGCAGGGTGTCGCGGCGCTCATCCAGCAGCGCCTCGTCGGTGACCGTGCCGGGGGTGACGATACGCACCACCTTGCGCTCGACCAGGCCCTTGGCCAGCGCGGGATCGCCGATCTGCTCGCAGATCGCCACCGACTCGCCCAGCGCCACCAGCCGTGCCAGGTAGCCTTCGTACGCGTGCACCGGCACGCCGGCCATCGGGATCGGTGCGCCACCGGAACTGCCACGCTGGGTCAGGGTGATGTCGAGCAGGCGCGCGGCCTTGCGCGCGTCGTCGTAGAACAGCTCGTAGAAATCGCCCATGCGGAAGAACAGCAGCAGGTCCGGATACTCGGACTTGGCTGCGAAGAACTGCTTCATCAACGGGGTATGTTCGGCGGACTTGTCTTTGGACATGGGACTCGTGAATCGGGGCGTCCGGCCGCACCGGAGGGCGGCGGCAGCGGAGCCGGTACAGGGCCGTCCATGGTAACTGCTGGGGCGCAGGGCTGCCGCCACTGGTGGCAGGCCGGTGCGGCACGAAAAAGGGTTCAGGCCGGGACCAGGGTGATCTGCCGATGGCTGTCGAAGATCTGCATGACGATCTCGAAGTAGGTCGGGCCCTCGCCCTGTCGCACCGCCTGCAGCCGGCGGGCGATCGCCCGCGCGTTGAAGCTGCCTGGTGCGTCCAGCTTGGCCTGCAGCCACTGGCAGGTCGCCTCCACGCCCAGGGCCGCACGGCTGTGGGCGATATCGCGCCAGATCAGCGTGGCCTGCGCCTGCCCGGCCAACGCGCCATAGCCGCCATGCAGCAGGTCGTCCAGTGCGTCCAGGCTCGGCCCGAGCTGCCATGCCTCGCCGGCCATGAACACGCGGTTGATCTCCGTGTAAAGGCTGGCGATGTCATCAATGGCGGCGCCTTCAATCTGCAGGACGAGGGTCATGCGCCGACTGTAGCGTGGTCCGCGCTGTTGTTGATGGCCCAGCACGAGAGAGCTTTGCGCGGTCGCTCCGGGCTGAATGCCATCTGGCATCGCGGTGCGCCTTTGCCACAGGTCACGACGGACGTCGAAGGATGCGTAGAGGGCCAGCGACGATGCGAATCATTGCACTGGCTACGTGGTGGCTTGCTCTGCAGTGGGCGGACGCCACGCCGCCATGCATCTTCTGCATCGGTCATGGATGCCAGGGACTACTCCGGAGAAACACCGATACTGAGCGCGAGTTCATGAGGCTCTCTCGAGAAAGTATCGAACGTTCTTTCCCAGGCCAGAGGCGGAAGGAAGCGTGGCACATGCCTCTGGTGGCTTCTTCGCAGCCCAAGTTAATGCTGGCTACTCGTTCTCCATGCGCCGTCACCGGCTCGCAAAATGAATAACCCGCATTCAGGTCGAATATTGGGTGGTCCGATGCACGTTTGCAATGCGCGGCTGCAGGAATTTGCCGGTGCGCGGTTTTCACAACAGCCCGCACATTTCAGGATATCTGGATCGATACAATAATATCGGCCCATAAAGTTTCCCCTGCCTGCGCCGCCATCGACCGTACGGCCATTGATCAAGGGAATTGAGATGCTCGCCTTACGCAACCTCCGAGTGGGATCCCGGCTGGGCGCCGGGTTTGGTTTGCTGCTGCTGTTCATCGTCGCCATCGTCGGCCTGGCGTTGTACGGAAATCACCTGAAGTCCACCCAGTTCGAGAAAGTGGTGGACGTCAACATGGTGAAAATGCGGTTGTTGAACGAGATGCTGGATACCAATAATGCGGTGCTGATGCAGCGCCGGCTGATGGTGATCAAGCGCGGTGAGGATTTCGACAGGGATTATCGGAAGGCGCAGGAGCTGTCGCAGGCTTACGACGCCATATGGGCCAAGTACATCAAGATTCCGCGTGATGCCACCGGCGATACGCTGGTCGCGCGGATCGACGCGGCACGCAAGGCCACCGACGCGTCCACCCGGCAACTGCATGAGCGCATGAAGGCCGGCGATTTCGACGGTGCAGCCAAGGAGCTGCTTGCCGAGCAGGGCCTGGCGACGGCCTGGAACGAGGCGATCTCCACCCTGCTGCGGCACCAGGAGGTGCTGACGGCGCGCAGCCGCGAGGACTACCGCGCGACCGAGGCGTGGACCGGCACCTTGTCGATCGTGTTCGGCGTGCTGAGCCTGATACTCGGCTCGCTGGCCGCATGGGCCATCACCCGCAGCCTGACCCGGCCGCTGGAGGGAGCCGTGAAGCTCGCCGATGGCATCGCCAACGGGCGGCTGGACAGCAGCATCGACGCCTCCGGCAACGATGAGGTGACGCAGCTGCTCAGGTCGATGCAGCGCATGCAGGCGCAATTGCAGTCTGTGATGGCGGCGCAGGGGGAACTGGCTCGCCAGCACGATGCGGGCAGCCTCAGCTATCGCATGGATGAGAGCGCCTTCCCCGGTGACTACGGGCGCATGGTGCACGAGACCAATGCGCTCGTCGGCTCGCATGTGCAGGTGCAGAACCGGTTGATCGAAGTAATGAAGCACTACGCCAGGGGCGATCTGTCGGTAGACATGGATCCTCTGCCGGGCGAGAAGGCCGCGATCACCCAGGCGATGGACGAGACCAAGGCCAGCCTGTCAGCGATCAACGGTGAGATCCGCAGGCTGGCGACGGCAGCAGCGGCGGGGGACTTCAGCCTGCGCGGTGACGAGCAGCGCTTCGCTCACGATTTCCACGACATGGTGGCCGGGCTCAACCGGCTGATGCAGACCACCGACGAGAACCTGGTGCAGGTATCGAGCCTGTTGCAGTCCATCTCGCGCGGTGACCTGACCGTGCGCATGCAGGGGGACTTCCACGGGGTGTTCGCCCGGATGCGCGATGACTGCAACGCCACCGTCGACCAGCTCACGCAGATCGTCGGCCGCATCCAGGCCAGCGCGTCCAGCATCAACCTGGCGGCAGGCGAGATCGCCGCGGGCAACACCGACCTGTCGCGGCGCACCGAGCAGCAGGCGGCGAACCTGGAAGAGACTGCGGCGTCGATGGAGGAACTGACCTCCACCGTGAAGCAGAATGCCGAGCACGCACGCCAGGCCAATCAACTCGCGATCGGCGCGCACGGTGTCGCTTCGCAGGGCGGCGAGGTGGTCGGCCAGGTAGTCACCACGATGTCGGCGATCGAGGCCTCGTCGAAGAAGATCGCCGAGATCATCTCGGTCATCGATGGCATTGCTTTCCAGACCAACATCCTGGCGTTGAACGCGGCGGTGGAAGCCGCGCGAGCCGGTGAACAGGGCAGGGGCTTTGCGGTGGTGGCCAGTGAGGTGCGCACACTGGCACAGCGCTCGGCGGGTGCGGCCAAGGAAATCAAGGGCCTGATCGAGGATTCGGTTGGCAAGGTCGCCGCCGGCTCGGCGCTGGTCCGCCAGGCTGGCACCACCATGGGCGAGGTGGTGGCCTCGGTGCAGCGGGTGACCGACATCATGGCCGAGATATCTGCCGCATCGCAGGAGCAGAGCTCGGGCATTGAACAGGTCAACCAGGCGGTGGTGCAGATGGACGAGACCACGCAGCAGAACGCGGCGCTGGTGGAAGAGGCCAGCGCCGCGGCTCGTTCCATGGAGGAGCAGGCCAATCTGCTGGCCGAAGCGGTTTCGGTGTTCCGCATCAGTGCGGCAACCACGGCCGCAGCCGTGCGCCCGGTCCTGGCCGCGGTCGCGGCGAAAGTGACTCCGGTACGCCGGCCGGGGGTACTGGTACCACGCATCGAGCCGACGCTGGCTGCGAACGCGGGCGGCTGGGAAGAGTTCTAGCAACAGCGCATGCCGGCAGGGAGACGGCGCCCATCACGATCGTTGACCGTGATGGGCGCGGATTTTTTCCCTGAACGCGCGATGGCCGGCGAGATTGGGGACACGCCCATTTCACTTCCGGTTGCCAACCGCTGGGGGACACTGGCCCCGTACCGGAACTCAGGAGATGGCCATGAAGACCTCGACCCGATTGCTTGTGCTGGGTACCCTGCTGGCGGCCTCGTCGGTGGCCGGCGCGCAGACTTACGGCCCGCGTGATGAGGGGCGCAGGTTCAACGACGGTAGCCGCGTGGTCTGCAAGAACGTGGAAGTGCAGCGCAACTCGCGCGATCCGAACCGCATTGCCGGTACGGCAACCGGCGCGGTAATCGGCGGCCTGCTGGGCAACCAGGTGGGCGGCGGCAACGGCAAGAAGCTCGCTACCGTGGCGGGCGCCGTGGCCGGTGGTGCGGCTGGTCGCCAGATCCAGGGCAACAGCCAGCAGAAGAACGGCGACCGCGTCGTCGAGCGCCGCTGCGAACGCGTCTATCGTTGATCGGTCGCTGCCACACCTGTTCGGCCCTTCCACATCGCAGTATTCGAACGCCGGCCCCGCGCCGGCGTTCGTCGTTCCGGACCCGTATCGCTGAATCTGGCGTCATGCCTATACTGCGCCGACTCAACGGATGAACGTCCAGTGAACGAATCGGCTCCAGCTCCCCAACCGGCACCGCTCGCCGGGCATGACCCGATAGCGGAAGCGACCGCCCATCCCCAACGGGTGCGTGATCGCACCGATGAACTCGAGCTGTTCATTTCGGGCCTGCTGGCGTTCGCGCTGCTGGCCGTGCCGGGCTATCTGTTCGACGCCTGGGCGCGCAGCAGCCTGCACACCGAAGGCATGTACTTCCAGATGCTCTGGTTCGGTTTCAGCATCAGTGTCGGCATGTGCTATGTGCTGGCAGTCGCCTTGATCATCCACCTCACGGTGCGCGGCTACTGGATCGGGCTGATCGGCCTCCGGTCGCATTTCCCCGATGGCATTGACTGGGCGCGCCTGCCAAGAATGGGGGCGGTCACGCGCGCTTTCCTGCAGGCCCGGGACGGAGGCCTCGATGGCAGCATCGAACGGGCCGACCGGCTGGCGACGATGCTGTTCTCGACCACCCTGCTTGCCGTACAGACATTGGCGGGCACGCTGGTGTTGGCCGTGCTGACGCTCGGTGTGTCGATGGTGATCGGCGCGCTGTCAGGTGGCGCCGATCATGTCGCCATGCTCGCCCTGTGCAGCGTGCTGGCCGCACTGTTGACGCTGGCTGTTACCCCCGGGATCCTGGAAAAGATCGTGGCGCGGCGGCAGGCGCGCGGGCAGCCCCATGAGCGACCGCAGCGACTCCTGCAGGGCATGCTGGCGGCCCTGCAACGGGTTCCGCTGTTGCGCCTGATGCAGACCATGCAGCTGACCATGCAGAGCAACCTGCGCTCGCGCTCGTTCATGGCGGCCTACCTGTTCGCGGTGCTGGTAGCGATGCTGCTGGCCGCCGTGCAGGTGATGGCGTCGTTGAAGTTCTCGCTGTTCAACCGGTACCAGATCGTCACGGAAGCGGCGGTTGAGCACGGCATGCTGAGTGCGCATTACGAATCGATGCGTTCGGCGCATGACCAGCTGCTGCCGTACCCGATGATCCCGTCGGACACGATCAGCGGTGGGCAGCTTCGCGTGTTCATTCCGCATCGCCCGCAACGCGACAATCCGCTGGCGCGCCAGCATTGCACCGCACTTCCGGACGCGCACAATGAAGCCTCCGGGCAACAGGCCGCCAACGCCGCAGTGGAGTGCCTTTCCCGGCTCTGGCAGGTCAAGCTGGACGGCACCCCGGTCGACCTGCATGGCTTCGTGCCCATGGAGCGGCGCGACCTGGATATGCGCGGCCTGGTGGGGTACCTGCCTACCCGCGGCCTCGCGCCCGGACGCCATGACCTGGAACTGGTGTGGAATGCCACAGGCGGCGAGCGCGGGGGCGGACGGCGTCGCGCGTTCCGCATCCCGTTCTGGTACGCCCCGGATCCCTGAGCGTCGGCTCGAAGCGGCCATGCCGCGGCCCTTGAACAGGTTGCCTGCGACTTAATCCCCTCCGTCCGCGTTTCGGGCCAGGAGGCGCCAGGCGGCGAGGCTGCCGTAAAGCAGCAGCAGAAGGGTGAGGGTGATCAGTTCGTGGCTGACGTCGGTCAGGCGGGCGTCCATCTGGTTCAGGCGCACCATCAGGTTGATGCCCGAGGTGGTGGGCAGCAGCTGTGCCAGCCAGACCAGCGGTTGCGGCGTCATCACCGCCGGCCACGACAGGTTGGCCAGGAAAAACAGCGGGATCGAGGTGGCGACGATGTACTGGAAGGCGCGCTCGCGGGTGCGGAAGAAGCTGCCGACCAACAGGCCGAAGGCCACGGTGACGGCGATGAACAAGGTGCCGCCCAGCAGCTGGCCTATCGGGTTGCCGCCGCGCGGGTAGTCCTGCGCCCAGGCAGTGAAACCGGCGTACCAGAACAGGCCGAACAGTCCGATCAGGCCGAAGCCCAACGCCATGCCGGCCAGCGTCGGCAGGTCGAAGCGCAGGCGCCGGCCCAGTGCGAGGCGGCGGCCGCCGAGCAGCACGCCGATGCCCATCAACAGCGTCTGGTGCACGATCAGCTCGGCCACCCCGGGCACGATCGCGCTGCCATAGCCTTCCTGGGTGTTGTACAGCGGACGCTGCACAAGCGTGACCGGCGGGGCCTGCGGTGCACCCATGAAGGCGGCCTGGCCGACCACGGCATCACGCCCGAACGCACCCAGCGCGTCAGCTACGCTGCCCAGCACCCAGCTGGCGCGGCCCAGGTAGGCGCCGTTGCCAAGCAGTACCAGCTTGGCTGGATGGCCGCGCAGGATGTCGCGCTCCAGGTTGGCCGGGATCACGACGATGCCTTCGGCGTGGCCGGCTTCGAGCTGCCGGCGTGCGCTGTCGACGTCCGCCGGTTGCCCGACCACGCGCGCAACGCGCAGTGCGTCGAGCTTGCGCAGCAGCTCGCGGCTGGTCGCGCTGTGGTCTTCGTCCACCACCAGCACCGGCAGGTTGCTGGCCACCTGGTGCCGGTAGGCGGCCGGATAGAAGAACGAGTACAGGATCACTGCGCCGACCATCACCACGATCGCGTAGCGGTCGCACAGGACCGCCATCAGGGTCTGCCGGAGGCTGCGCCAGAGTACGCTCATGCGTCGCCCCCCGCCGGCTGTGCGGCTTCTGGGGTACGCGCAAAGGCGATCAGGCGCAGCCCGCCGATGCCCCCGGCCACCACCGTCATCAATAGCAGCGTAGCCAGCGGCCATGCCGAAACCTGCAGCGGCGAGCCGATGAACTGCTGTTGGGTCTGCAGCTTGATGTAGGCGCTCAATGGCAGCAGCTGATGCCAGATGCGGGTGAACAACGGCCCGTCCAGCACCGGGAACGTGGCGCTGGAGAACGCCAGTGCGGTGCCGATGCTGAGGCCCACCGCGGACAGTGCGGTGCCCATGTCGCGGGTGACGCCGACGAAGAACAGCGCGTAGGCGGCGGTGGCCAGGTAGAACAACGGCTGCGCGAGCAGCAGCAGAAGTACGCTGCCGGCCACGCCGTCGCCACGCAGCCATGCCAGGTAACCGATGCCGAGCGCGCCATACAGCGAGAACAGCAGGAGGTACGGCGCGACCTTGCCGGCAATCGCCGACCACGGCGTGCGGCCCAGCCAGGCGGGCAGGGTGCCATCGCGGACCTCGCGGCCGAGGCTGCTGGCCACCGCAAGTGCCAGTACCAGTGACAGCACCGCCGGGAAGATCAGCGGCAGCAGGAACAATTCGTAGCTGCGCGCCGGGTTGTAGAGGATGTCCGACTGCACAGCGATCGGCGCCGCACGCAGCTTGCCCGGGTCGACCTGCAGGCCAATGCGCTCGCGCAGCAGGCGTGCATTCCATGCGGAAACCGCCTCGCCGATGTCGCGCGCCGCCGACTGGCCGGTGGTCATGTAGGTGGCGTTGTAATAGGCGAACACCGTGCCCTGGCGGCCGCGCAGCGCTTGGCGGGTGACGTCGCGCGGCACCAGCACGATGGCGAACACGTCCAGGCTGCGCAGCTGCGAACGTGCCTCCTCCAGGTCCGCTGGCTGGCTGGCGACGCGTACGCCGGGACTTGCGTCGAGCATGCGCAGCAGCAGGCGGCTGTCACTGCTGTGGTCAAGGTCAACCACAGCAATCGGGATATCGCGCATCACCGACGGCGTGAACATCCATGCCATCACTACCAGCATCAGTAGTGGCAGCAAGGTGACCAGCAGCAGGTCGGCACGGTTGCCGCGCAGCGACTGCAGCTCGCGTCGCCACGAAGCGGCGAAGCCGTTGCGGTCCGGGCTCAGTGCTGGGGCCATGCGAACAGCACGCTCATGCCGGGGCGGAAGCCCTCGATGCGGCGTACCGGGCGCACCCGCACCTCGAAGCTGCGGACGTCATAGCCGGACGACTGGCGGGTGGTACGCCAGGTTGCATAGTCACCGGCCGGATTGATGAAGTAGACCTCGAATTCGCCGTCCAGGCCGAGCGCCGGCACGCTGCCCTGCAGCTTGCTGCCGACCTTCAGGCCCTGCATCTGCGATTCGCGCAGGTTCATGGCGACCCACATGCGGTCGATGTCGACCAGGGTGAACACCGGATAGCCGGCCGGCACCAGCTCGCCCGGGTCGGCCATGCGCTTGTTGATCTCGCCCGCCACCGGCGCGCGTCCCTCCACTTCGGCACGCGCCGCGTTGACTTCGGCCACCGCGCCCTGCGCCTGCTGCACCTGGCCCTGCGCGGCGCGCTTGTCCTGCTCTCGGGCGCCGGCCAGTGCCATGTCGTACTGCGCGCGGGCGGCGCGGGCCAGTTCGCGCGAACTGGTGGCCTGGGCATGCGCTTCATCGCGCTTCTGCCGGGTCATCACCCCTTCGTTGAACAGGTTCTGCACGCGCCGGTAGGTGGCTTCGGCCAGTGCCGCGCCGGCTTCGGCGCGCTTCCAGTTCGCTTCGGCGGCGCGGATGTCTTCGCTGCGCGCGCCTTCGTCGGCCTTGTCGGCCACCGCCTGCGCAGCCGCCAATGCGCCGTGCGCCTGCTGTTCCTTGGCGGCCACTTCGGGGCTGTCGAGCAGGAACAGCACCTGCCCGGGCTGCACGCGATCGCCCTCGCGCACCTTCAGCTCGGCCACGCGCGCGGTGATCTTGGCGGCCACGTTGATCGTATCCGCATCGGCCATGCCCTGGATCTGGTCGGCCGGGCTGCGCCAGGCCAGCCACAGGCCCAGCACCACCGCGACCAGCAGGACCACCAGCAGGATCGGTCCCAGCCGTCGCTTGCCGGGGGGCGTCGTCGCATCGTCGTGCAGCACGTCACTCATGGTCGATCACCTCGTCCGCACGCCGCCGGAATTCTTCGAAACGGTCCATCTGTCCACTGATCTCCAGCAACTGTGCCAGCGCAATGTCGTATTGGTAGGCGGCCTGTGCGCGCTCGACACGGGCGCCGCCCAGGCCGAGCCGCGCATCGATCACATCCAGCGAGGTGGCCTGGCCTTCGCGGAATGCCAGCTCCTGCAGGCGCAGGTTTTCCTGTGCCTGGGCGATGCTGCTGTCGAGCAGCACGAACTGCTGGCGCGCGGTTTCCAGTTCGTTCCAGGCCTTGCGCACACCCAGTGCGACCTGGTTCTCGGCCTCGCGCAGGCCGGCTTCGGCCTGGTCCTGTTGTGCACGCGCGGCGCTGATCTGCGCCGGCCGCGAGTTCGGTGACAGGAAGGTGTACTTCAGGCCGATGCCGAACGCCCAGTCCGGGTCGGTCAGCATCTCGTCGCGGCGACGGAAGTCGTACTGGCCGAAGGCGAAGATCTGCGGCTTCAGCTTGGCCTGCTGCACGCGCACGCCCTGTTCGGCCTGCGCCACCATCGCGCGCAAGCGCGCGATCTGCGGCTGGCGCGCCTGCGCCGTGCGCTCGAAGCTGGCCACCGGTTCCATCGGCACGCGCTGCACGAACAGCGGCGACACCGGCTGCACCTCGCCACCACTGCGCAGCAGCGTGGCCAGCGCGGCCTTCAGCGTAGCCAGATCGTTCACCGTCTTCTGGTATTCGCGCTCGGCCTTGTCGCGGGCCACGGTGGCCTGCAGGCGCTGGGCGCGGGTGGCGAAGCCCTCGCGCTCCAGCTTTTCTGCATCGGACAGGTGGCGGTTGAGGCCGTCGCGTACGTCGCGGCGCACTTCCACCGCCTGCTCGGCCAGGCGCTGGCCGAAGTAGGCCTGGGCCAGCTGCACGGTCAATGATTGGCGCTGTGCCTCGCGCTCGGCGCTGGCCTGCTCATGGGCGGCGCTGGCCGCACGTTGCGCGGCCGGGATCACGCCGCCGGTGTACAGCGGCAGCACCGCGGTCACTACCGGGCGTGTACGCCAGTCGCGCTCGGTGAACGACAGTGGCGAATCGATGCCGAAGGCTTCAGCCACCGGCGCCAGCGAACCCAGTGGCAGGGTCAGGGTCTTCTGGAACTGCAGGCGGCGCACTTCGCCGGTGATCTCCGGCAGGCGCAGCAGGCGCGTGGCGTCCTGCAGGTCCTGCTTGTTGCGTACCGCTGCATCAGCGGCCGCCAGCGCATCGGAGACCTGCTCCAGGCGTTGGCGTGCCTGTTCCCAGTCCAATGCGGGGGCGTCGTTGCTGTTCTGCGCGGACGCAGCGGTTGGCAGGCAGGTCGCCAGCACCAGCGCCAGCGCGGCCTTCGCGCGGTGCATCCTTGTACGTCGGCCGATCACGCCCATGCCGTCCCAGTGGTAAAGAAGTGCGCAAACGGTAGTGCGCGCGGCGTGAAGCCCGGGTCTGCGGTCATCGGATTGTCCTCAACGAAGGGTGCCGCTGGCTGCCGTGCGCAGCGCCTGGGTGATGTGCTGCAGCGTGCTTGAGCGCACGGCGGCATGCTGCCAGTACAGCGGCACGTCGAGCCAGCGGCGGGGTTCCAGTACCACCACGCGGCCGGCGCGCACGGCGGGCGCGACCAGGGTTTCCGGGGCCATGCCCCAACCGAGTCCGCACGCGGCGGCTTCGACGAAACCGGTGGAAGAGGGCAGGTAGTGTAGCGGCGGCTGCAGTCGCGCGCGGGTCAGGCGCCGCACGAAGCGCCATTGCAGTTCATCCTTGCGGTTGAACACCAGCATCGGTGCGCGCGCCAGGGCCGCGGCCTGCATGCCATCGTTGAAGTACTGGCGGGCGAAGCCGGGCGAAGCGATCGCGTGGTAGCGCATGGCGCCTAGCGGGTGCACGTTGCAGCCCTTCACCGGCTGGCTTTCGGCGGTCACTGCGCCGAGCACGCTGCCATCGCGCAGCAGCTGCAGGGTGTGGTCCTGGTCGTCCATGCGCAGGTCGAACAGGTAGCCATGGCGCTGGTGCAGGTCGGCGACGGCCGGCACGAACCAGGTATCAAGCGAGTCGTCGTTGACCGCCAGGGGGATCGGCGTGCGCGCGGTGTCACTGCCACGCTCGGGCAGCAGCTCGGCCAGCGCCTCGGCCTCGAGCGCCTGCATCGGCCGTACCCGGCGCAGCAGCGCTTCACCGGCGGCGGTGGGGCGGCACGGTGCCTGGCGAACCAGCAACACCTGCCCGAGCCTGTCCTCCAGGGCCTTGATCCGTTGCGACAGTGCCGACGGGCTGATCGACAGGCGGCGTGCCGCAGCCTCGAAGCTGCCTTCTTCCAGCACCGCAGCGAATGCGGCGAGCTGCGGATGTACCAGGTCCATGCCGTCGCCTCTTCAGTTTTCCTGCACAGGATAAAGAAAAATCAGATTGTCTAAACAGGGCAATTGGCCGCACCCTGCGCGTCCCCTCGCTGCCTGGGCCTTCCTGATGTGGATCGCCGCCATTGCCGCCGGCCTGTTCGCAGGTGCCGGCCTGATCATCGCCATCGGTGCGCAGAACGCCTTCGTGCTGCGACAAGGGTTGCAGCGTCGGCATGTCGGAACGGTGGTGGCTGCCTGTGCCGGCGCGGACATCGCGTTGATCCTGGCGGGCGTGGGCGGCATGGGCGCGCTGGTGCTGCAGTGGCCGCTGCTGCTGCAGGTGCTGCGCTTCGGTGGCGCGGCCTTCCTGCTCTGGTATGGCCTGCAGGCGGGGCTGCGCGCATGGCGCGGTGGCAGTGTGCTGGCCGCCGCCGAGGCGCAGGGCGGCAGCGGACGGCAGGTGCTGCTGACCTGCCTGGCCTTCACCCTGCTCAACCCGCACGTCTATCTGGATACCGTGGTGCTGCTGGGCAGCCTGTCCACGCGCTACCCGGGCGATCTGCGCTGGGCCTTTGCCGCCGGTGCGTGTGTCGCCAGCGTGGCCTGGTTCTGTTCTCTTGGTTATGGCGCGCGCCTGTTGCAGCCGGTGTTCCGCAGACCGGGCGCCTGGCGGATGCTGGACGCCGGCGTGGCGGTTTTCATGTTCTGCCTGGCCACGCTGCTGCTGTTGCGTCCGCTCTAGGCCGCATCCACCGCGCACAATGGCGTTTCGCCGGGGCGCAGGGTCAATACGCGCACGCCGCTGCGGGTAACCGCCACGGTGTGCTCGAACTGGGCAGACAGCTTGCCGTCGCGGGTGTAGACCGGCCATTGGTCCGGCTGCTGGCGGATGGCCGGCCTGCCCTGGTTGAGCATCGGCTCGATGGTGAACACCATGCCTTCTTCCAGCACCAGGCCGGTGTTGGGATGGCCGTAGTGCAGGATCTGCGGTTCCTCGTGCATTTCCTGGCCGATGCCATGGCCGCAGTATTCCTTCACCACGCTGTAGCCGTGGCTGCGCGCGTAGCGGGCGATGGCGTGGCCGATGTCGCCCAGGCGTGCACCGGGGCGCACCGCAGCGATGCCTTTCCACATCGCCTGGTAGGCGGTCTGCACCAGCCTGCGCGCGGCGTAGTCGACCTCGCCCACCAGGTAGGTGGTGCTGGAGTCGGCGATGTAGCCGTTCTTCTCCAAGGTGATGTCGAGGTTGACGATCTGGCCGTTACGCAGCACGTCGGTGGTGCTGGGTACGCCGTGGCAGATCACGTTGTCGATCGAGGCGTTGAGCACGTACGGGAAGCCGTACTGGCCCTTGCTGGCCGGCCGCGCCTGCAGCTCGTCAACGATCATGCGTTCGACGAAATCGTTGATCTCCATCGTGCTGCGGCCCTGCAGTGGCAGCCGGTCGAGCGCGGCGAACACCTGCGCAAGCAGGCGCCCGGATTCGGCCATCAGCGCGATCTCGTCGGGGCGCTTGATGATCGCCATCTGCTCAGACCTGTCCCGGTGCCAGCAGCGGCGGCTGCACGCCGGCAGCCCGCAGTTCGCTGGCGACGATGTCCTGGAAGCTCAGCGTGGGATTCATTTCGCACAGCATGCCGACCCGGATCCAGAAGTTGGCCTGGGCGTTGATCGAACGGCTGGAGACAGTGCAGGCACGGCGCAACTGGTCGTGCAGGGTGTCATCGATGTTGACGATGCCCATCGGCGGTCCTGGAGTGGGAATATACGAAACATATATGTTTCGTATATCCGCCTCAAGCCCGCGTTGTTCAGTCCAGGTGGGTGGCAAAGCGCAGGCGGTTGCCGTCGGGGTCGCGCAGCAGCATCTCGCGGCTGCCCCAGTCGGTGTCATGCGGTGGCTGCTCGATCGGCACGTTGGCGGCGCTGAAGGCGCGGTGCAGCGCGTCTACGTCCTCGACGATGAAGTACACCGCGCCGCCGACCTCACAGTCGCCGCTGTGCTCGGTGAGGAAGATCGTCTGGCCGTCGCGGGTGAGCTGGGCGAACAGTGGGAAGCCTGGTTCGAAGCGGTGTTCCCAGTCGACTACGAAACCCAGTCCCTGCACGTAGAACGGCAGGGTGGTATCGGCGTGGTGCATGCGCAGTTGCGGGATGACGGTCTGGGGCATCGCGGCGGCTCCGGGGCGGAAGTCCAGTGTAGTGCCGGCCGCTGGCCGGCATCCGCATGCGCCCGGGAACAACGAGGTTGCCGGCCAGCGGCCGGCA